>NZ_JBQAJM010000084.1:0-1053 GCF_052030685.1 Cysteiniphilum sp. 19S12-1 | reverse complement strand
GGTCTGTAGCTCAGCTGGTTAGAGCGCACCCCTGATAAGGGTGAGGTCGGTAGTTCAAGTCTACTCAGACCCACCATATCAGAAGACAGAGGACGGAAGACAGAAGACAGTGATTTTGAGTGCAGCGAGCTGCACGATTTTTATTTTAAAGAATCATCGCGAAGCGATACAAAGATCTGTTCTCTGTCATCTGTTTTCTGTCCTCTGAATTGGGGTCATAGCTCAGCTGGGAGAGCGCCTGCTTTGCACGCAGGAGGTCAGGAGTTCGATCCTCCTTGGCTCCACCATCCAGATGACGGAAGACAGAGGACAGAAGACGGAGTTTGAATCAAGCAAGCTTGATGGTTTTAATGTTTAAATTGAATCATCGGTGAGCGTAGGATTATCTGTCATCAGTCCACAGTCTTCGGTCATCCGAAACAGAGATCTTTAACAATTTATTATAGAGTAATGACCAAGAGAATAAGCGCAAACGGCGGATGCCTTGGCAGTCAGAGGCGATGAAAGACGTGATAGCCTGCGAAAAGCTTCGGGGAGTTGGCAAATAAACATTGATCCGGAGATGTCTGAATGGGGGAACCCGATCAGAAGACAGAGGGCAGAGGACAGAAGTTTTTTGTTTTATCTATGCCTTATGTCTTCTGATCATTCAGATGGCGGAAAATAGCGGATTGGAAACAGTAAGTTGATTTTAGAAACGTGATATTTAATTTTAAATTTAAGTAATTATTTTTAAAGTTTAAGGTATCGCACAGCGATTCAACAACTGTCTTCTGTCTTCTGTTTTCCGTCATCTGAAGGCGAACGTGGGGAACTGAAACATCAAAGTACCCATAGGAAAAGAAATCAACCGAGATTCCCTTAGTAGCGGCGAGCGAAGGGGGAGTAGCCTTGTATATTTTAGCGTATAGATTAGTTGAACATTCTGGGAAGGATGGCCATAGCAGGTGATAGCCCTGTAGACGAAAATTTATAGGTGGAACTAGGTATACGAATAAGTAGGGCGGGACACGTGAAATCCTGTTTGAAGATGGGGGGACCATCCTCCAAGGC
>NZ_JBQAJM010000083.1:0-1173 GCF_052030685.1 Cysteiniphilum sp. 19S12-1 | reverse complement strand
CAACTCATTGCAAGTTACCTGGATATTGACTACTCAAATATTTCTAAATCTGGATTCTTAAGACAATTTTTTATGCCATTCTCAATGATTGACAAAAATCAATCAGTCTTGTATTAAATTAAACCATTTATCCTGATTGTAAGGCGTAAAGCATTCTGGCAACTCACACCATAATTTAAAAATCTAACTGTCCGTAAAGTGAAAACTAACTATTGAGTAAAATGACGCAAATTAATCATTGTGTACGCAATTGTTTTCAGCGCGTAATGCAGTTTACTAATGTGCTCAAATCGCATTAACAAACGCTTGAACTTATCTTCCCATGCAAATACACGCTCAATCGTCTCAAACCTCTCTTTAAAAATACTTTCGTCAAATATGCGCTTTCTGCCACGCTTGGTCTTCTTGCGATTACGCTTGTTTTCATTAACATTAGGGATCATGTTATGGTTGAAAATCAGCTTTCTATTAGCTTGACTATCATATCCACCGTCCAAGCTCATGACACATTTATCTATTGTAAAACCTACCGCTTTAGATGTTTTCTTCAATGATTGCAGCGCCTCTGGAAATAAAGGGGATTCATTACGATTGCCAGGAGCGGCAATAAATGGCGCAAGTACATTTGCATTTCGATCACAAAAAGCCACAACTTTATCACCAGTAAGATGTTTATGACCATTTCTGCCAATATTGTCGCCCCTTTTTTTGCGGCAGCGCTAGTGCCGTCACCGTGAATTACTGTCGTGTCAAGCTTGCCATTATCATGCAAGGTTTTTACAGAATGGCAAAATATAAGATCAAAACAACCATCATTTTCCCACCGCCTAAACTGCCTATAAATACTTGTATAATGTATCTCTGGCTTACCATCCTCTGTCTTTTCAATAGGGAGCGTTTTCCATTGGCATCCCATATGTAAGAATTTCAGGATGTAGTTAAATATTTTAAAAAATGGCAGTTTTGTTGATGGGCCTCGAGCTCCACTGGTAAGGTGCTCACAGATAAATTCATTAAACTGATTTTCTGTCAGAACAGTTAGAATCTCTTTATACTTATTGCGTTTGGTCATTTTCAGCCTTAAAAGTATCGTCTGAATGAAATGAGTAGGCTATGGTAGCAAGTCTTTATTTTAAAGGCATTAAGAAAAATTAATAACTTGCAATGAGTTGT
>NZ_JBQAJM010000082.1:0-1180 GCF_052030685.1 Cysteiniphilum sp. 19S12-1 | reverse complement strand
CTGAAGTTACGCACTTTTGATGTTTGAATTTAAGAAATACGACCACAGATTATGAGTGAAATAAATAAAACTGATGACACCTTTATGCGGATGACCCAAGCAAATGACATTTACATTGATTATCTAATCACACAGAATGCTCAATCAACAGCAACAGGTTGTGCAGAGCTTTTAGACAATCAAGTTAAGCATGATTCATTTACTCGGATGCTGCAAAAAGGCGATTATGACGCTCAATTTATCTGGTCATCTAACAAGACATCAATCCGTCAAGCAGAAAACGATGACGGTTCGTTGATTTTAGATAATAGCATCTGTCACAAACCGCATAGTCAAGTGAACGACATTATAAACTATCATTATGATCACGCTGAGGGTCGTACCGTTAAAGGGGTTAATTTGCTAACTGCCATGGTGAAATATGATGACGTTGCTTTTCCTGTAGGTTTTGAGGTTGTTAAAAAAGACCAGATCGGGGTTAAAGAAAATAAAAAAGGCAAAGAACAGATGTATCGTTACAGTCGTTATACGGTTAATGAACTGGCTCGATCCTTGGTACAGCAAGCATTATACAATCATGTGAAATTTAAATATATTTTGGGTGATAGCTGGTTTGCGTCGAAAGAGAATATTTTGTTTTTTCATCAACAAAAGTGTAAGTTTATTCTGGGCATTCCAGGCAATAGGTTAGTTGCCTTAAGCCGTCAAGATGCCAAAGCAGGAAACTACGTCAGATTAGATACATTGGAATTAGAGGCTGGAAGTGCTAGCAAAGTCTATCTAAAAGATATACCATTTCCAGTTGCAGTCACCCATAAAGTTTTCAAAAAAGGAAACGTCATACAAGGTGAGCTTTATTTGGTTACCAATGATCTTACTTTGACGGGTGACTGTGCTTATGAGAACTATCAAAAAAGATGGGATATTGAGACTTACCACCGTTCGTTAAAGCAAAACGCTTCGTTGACTAAATCACCATGCAGCACTAAAAAGGCTCAACTTAATCATGTGGCTTTATCATTGATTGCGTATTCAAGATTAGAGCAGTTAAAAATAGTTCACAAAAATAACCATTATGCTATGAAGCGCAAACTTTTAATTGCGGCGAATCAAGCAAGTTATCAAATGTATTTAAAAATGAAACATGAATGTGAGAAATTTAAAAGTGCGTAACTTCAGT
>NZ_JBQAJM010000081.1:0-1289 GCF_052030685.1 Cysteiniphilum sp. 19S12-1 | reverse complement strand
CACACCATCATCTGCTTGCAGCTCAACAGCAAAGTCACTTGCCTGTTTATTGCCTTCATTAGTGACCGTAATTTGCAAACTATGCGATGTCTCAATATTGCCATGCGTTTGGCTTGGCACTAAGGTAGCTGTCGTAGTCACTGCATTTTTCTTATTGCCATCATCCGAGTTACAGCCAAATAGCAACGCACTAGAAACAATCAGCGGTATTAATTTTGTCATTTTCATGCTTACACTTCTCCACTTTAACTTAATTTAGTCAACTTATCAGTCATCGCACTCCCCATGCTTAGAATTAAGTTTAGCTCAACAAAACCACACAAATATGTTTAAATGTGTAGACAATATGTATTTACATACTTTGGTCGTTTGGCAATTAAATTTATCTTGCAAAACAACCAAAAAAGTATTTAATTATATTGTATTTATAAGCGATAAAATGATGTAAGGACTGCAGCCTATGACTTTAACCGATAGCCAGCAAGGGACTTCGATCAAAAACATTTTAATTATCGATGATGATAAAGAGATCACTAAAAGCTTGAAACAAACACTTAAAGCTCGTTTTAATATTGATGCTTTTGCGATTCATCACCCCAAAGAAGCGAGTATGACACTGACGCAAAAACAATTCGATGCCATTTTACTTGATTTAATGTTACCTGAAATTGATGGCATTGAAGTCTGTCGCCAAATTCGAGCAATTACCAATACACCTATTGTTATGATCACTGCATCACAGGAAGTTTCCGAACGTATCTTAGCTTTTGATGCGGGCGTTGATGATTTCTTAGTAAAACCCTTTAGCACACTTGAGTTAATGGCGCGCATTAATGCCATTTACCGACGCATGGCACAAACCTCACCCGCACTTAAAGATAAGATTTACCAGTTTGATCGTTGGCGATTTGATACGCGCACTTCCTTGCTAACAACGGCAAACGAGGAAGTCCAACTTTCAACAGCAGATGCTAACCTACTCATGGTTTTTCTTGAGCATCCACGGCGCATTTTGGAGCGTGAATTTCTACTGAATCAGACCAACACCAGCAAACGTGATATTTATGATCGCGCAATTGATGTCCGCGTTGGATTATTACGCAAGAAAATCGAAGAAGATACCAAACACCCTAAACTCATCCAAACTCACCATGGGCGCGGCTATGTATTTAATGCAAATGTTGTTAAAAAAGCGACATAAGCTTTAGGTGTTCACGGCTGTCCCATCTAAAAACCTTGAGCCAAAATAGTGCTTAAAGTCTGATTTCCCCAGGCTGCTTTCTTACGCA
>NZ_JBQAJM010000080.1:0-1299 GCF_052030685.1 Cysteiniphilum sp. 19S12-1 | reverse complement strand
AATAATTTGGCGGTGTCCTACTTTCACATGGCGAATGCCACACTATCATCGGCGTTATTCAGTTTCACTTCTGAGTTCGGAATGGAGTCAGGTGGTACCTAAACACTATTACCGCCAAAATCTTAAGCTTCTTTACAGAAACCTCTAACAATCTATCATAGAGTAATAACCAAGTCTCTCGGGCAATTAGTACTGGTTAGCTTCATACATTACTGCACTTCTACAGCCAGTCTATCAACGTCGTAGTCTTCAACAACCCTTCAGATCAGAGAACAGATGACTGAAGACTGATGACAGATAATCGAATCGCTTCGCGATGATCTAATTTAAATATTAAAACCATCAAGCTTGCTTGATCCATATTCTGTCTTCTGTCCTCTGTGTTCTGTCCTCCAATAGGGAGATCTCATCTTGAGGCTGGCTTCCCGCTTAGATGCTTTCAGCGGTTATCCATTCCGAACGTAGCTACTGGGCAATGCCTCTGGCGAGACAACCCAAACACCAGCGGTTCGTTCATCCCGGTCCTCTCGTACTAGGAACAAACCCTCTCAAATCTCCTACGCCCACGGCAGATAGGGACCGAACTGTCTCACGACGTTCTAAACCCAGCTCGCGTACCACTTTAAATGGCGAACAGCCATACCCTTGGGACCTGCTTCAGCCCCAGGATGTGATGAGCCGACATCGAGGTGCCAAACTCCTCCGTCGATATGAACTCTTGGGAGGAATCAGCCTGTTATCCCCGGAGTACCTTTTATCCGTTGAGCGATGGCCCTTCCATTCAGAACCACCGGATCACTAAGACCTACTTTCGTACCTGATCGAGCCGTCACTCTCTCAGTCAAGCGCACTTTTGCCTTTATACTCTTGGTGCGATTTCCGACCGCACCGAGTGCACCTTCGTACTCCTCCGTTACTCTTTGGGAGGAGACCGCCCCAGTCAAACTACCCACCATACACTGTCCTCGGCTTCCGCCTGAGTTAGAACTCCAAAAATATCAGGGTGGTATTTCAACGTCGACTCCTCCAGAGCTAGCGCCCTGAATTCATAGTCTCCCACCTATCCTACACAAATATTTTCAAAGTCCAGTGCAAAGCTATAGTAAAGGTTCACGGGGTCTTTCCGTCTAACCGCGGGTACGCAGCATCTTCACTGCGATTTCAATTTCACTGAGTCCCAGATGGAGACAGTGTGGCCATCGTTACGCCATTCGTGCAGGTCGGAACTTACCCGACAAGGAATTTCGCTACCTTAGGACCGTTATAGTTACGGCCGCCGTTTACCGGGGCTTCGATCCA
>NZ_JBQAJM010000078.1:0-1466 GCF_052030685.1 Cysteiniphilum sp. 19S12-1 | reverse complement strand
AGCATTCCTAATATAGTTTCTACGCTGCATTTTTATAAATATGCTGCTTCACTAATTTCCAGTCTTGAGCCCACTGGTTACTTGCTAAAGAGGTTCTAAGTTGCAATACCTTATGTGCAGACTCTCGGTTCCATTGTGCCTTATGTTTCTTTTTAAACCGAGTATTAATAACACTCTCAACACCGCTTTCTATTGCACTGCTCGTGTATACTTTTCCTAATGTTCGTCTTGACTCATAATCCACTAAATATGCTTTGTTATTAGCTATGTATTTCAGTAAATCATGTGCCTTATCTGCAAATTCAGTTGTTACAAGCAACCCATAAAGCTCAGATAGTCTAGTGATTGCCTCATCAGTTTTACCATGCCACACCTTCCATTTAATGGACGTAAGTTGCTCAGACTTATCACTGTTTAATTGGCCAATTAACGTATCAAACTTCTTAGATATATGATACCAGTCAAGAATATAAGTAATTGATTTGCAGTGTTTTTTAAGGGATTTTAAAACATTCCAGCAATTCTTAGCACCATCTGATAAGGCAATGACATCAGTTTGTTTGGTCAACCCCTCCTTCTTTGCGGCAATCAAAGTCATCGCTTTAATTGATTTATGATGATCCTTATAACTTGAAGCTGCATAAGATTTTTGAGTGATTTCTCTATCTACATTATCTGTTTTTTTAGATGCTTTTCTGACTAAATTTTCAGGGTTATAAACTTTAGTGAGCAAGGCTTCGAAGTTACCTCGAGTTGGATGCTTATCTTTAATATAACCACCATCAGTTTGCACAATTAATTCTGCTGCAGTTTTGATTTCAAAATTCTTAAGACAATCTTCATCTTGATGTATCTCATGCAAATGCTGTCCAACACGCTCAGCTGTTCTCTTTAAATTCAGCTGGCCATTCACTGGTCGATGACGCTTTACTTGCGCATCTAATTCATGCTGCGCTTCAACGAATGACATCTTAGATGCGGCAACTGCTTGCATCTCTAATAAATCAGGATGACGGTAGTCCCCAAACAAGCCTTGAATGCTATAAGTTATAAGCTTTCGACACTCATGATTAGTACATCTTCTTCTAGGTAAGTTTATCTTATGATCACTGAATACGCTGTTAAAGTTGGATTCATAAGTTCCGTAATTTCTCATTTCACTGCCACATACTGGGCAGGTATTTTCAAGATCGTAAACAGTTGATTGAAATTTCAGGTAATTATCCTGTACACGGTGCAATATCTCTATTTGTTCTACATGGTTGTAACCTAAATCATCTATTGATTTTGGTGATTTAATCACTTTCTCTTCAGTTACTTCTCGATGAATTATATCTTGTGTTTGGTCATCATAAATCTCAGTTACGATTCGTTGCTTAAGTGCCATAAGTTACTCCATGATCTTAGATTACAAAAATAGAGTATCATAAAACAGCATAAAATAAAACCGCGTCAGGAATGCTCTC
>NZ_JBQAJM010000007.1:0-91906 GCF_052030685.1 Cysteiniphilum sp. 19S12-1 | reverse complement strand
GTGCCTTAACGCACCTTTATGTATGGCGAAAAGCCTTATATCGTATACGTTTCAGAATTTTTGCTTACCAAGTTGGGTATAAAAATACATAGCATCCATATTGAATAACGCTGTTTTGAGTGTGGCATCATGCTTCCTTGTGATCGTGTCATAGGTTATGAATCAAGTCTAGCAGGGTTTAAAGCAGATAAGGGTAATATGTGTAAACAAATATTTACATAAAGCAGCTATTCATACATGAAATCCTACATCACACGGTACATGTGTGAACATAAGTCGCTAAAAATATGCTAAACAGTTAACTGATAAGGAACTTCAACAATAATTCGCGCCTGACCTTTGGTCTCGGTTTTGCTAACACTTTTTAACCCCCAACGTAAAAGGGCCGTTTTTTGATTATGCAAGAAGGTATGCCATAGCTTGGTTGTTTCTGCTTTGGGTAAAACTAATACAGCTAATCCACGCTGAGGTTCAGTTAAATCGGTGCGACGAATGAACTTAATCAGTGGCCTTGAGAGTGATTGATATTGCGAATCCAGAACAACTAACGCTTCAGGGAAGTTTAATTCACGCCATTGCTTTTGTAAGCGTGCGGTTTTTTCAGGGTTTATATTGATGGTCACGGGGGTGATATCAGGCGATATTTTGCGGGCAAAACTAAGGGCTGCAATTGTCCCTTTATGTAATTTTGACACAGGTACGATCACTTTTAATTGGGTATCTTTTTGTAATGAGGTTTCAATCAACCCCGTATCAGCACTTAATGACAATTCTTGATCCGCTAAACGATAATGGTGGGCAATGCGATAAAACATTAAAATTAATAGCGGTAAAGCGATGATAATAATCCACGCACCTTCAAAAAACTTAGATTCAATAACGACAATAACAGCAATAAAAGTACACAGACAACCAAAGCTATTGATACTGGCTTTGATCCACCAGCTTTTGACCGTGCGACGACGCCTGTACCACACACGTACAAGACCTGCTTGACATAAAGTAAATGCTAAGAATACGCCAATAGAGTACAACGGAATAAGCGCACTGGTATTGGCTTGAAAGATAATAATTAAAACACAGGCAAAAACAGCAAGTGCCAAAATACCATTACTAAAGGCTAAGCGATCACCAACGTTTTGTAGCTGTCTGGGTAGGTAGCCATCTTTACTAATCATTGAGGTTAACAGTGGAAAGCCCGCAAAAGAAGTATTGGCTGCGAGTAATAAGATCAAGCAAGTGACCGTTTGTAATAGATAATAAAATACGCCACCACCAAAAATATTATGACCAATTTGTGATAATAAGCTTTGGTCAGTGAGTGGTTGCAATTCAAGTTTAGATGCCAGAAAGGAGATACCTAAAAACATCGAAATCAATAACACGATCAACACCATCAAGGTGATTGAGGCATTCTTAGCGCGTGGCTTCTTAAATGACATTACCCCATTAGCAACCGCTTCAATCCCTGTCATCGCTGAGCATCCTGATGAAAAAGCGCGTAGAATGAGTGTCAAGGTTAAGACGCCTGTTAATGGCGCCATAAGGTCTGTAGCATGTGAATAATCAACAGGCGGTAAATTATCAGTGAGATAGCGATAAAGACCAATGCCAATCATAGATAGTATGACAACAACAAAAGCGTAAGTGGGCCACATAAAGGCAGAAGCAGATTCTTTCATACCACGCAGATTCATCCACATGATGAAAATGATCGCGATCACAGCCATGAGCTCAGCATGTGATTGTACTTCAGGAAAAGCCGAAGTAACTGCCAAAATACCTGCCGAGACACTCACTGCCACCGTTAAAATATAATCAAGCATGAGCGCACCAGCTGCCAAAAGCCCCATAAAGGTACCTAAATTTTCGCGTGCCACAATGTATGCGCCACCGCCTTCAGGATATGCATCAATGGCTTGTTTGTAGGATATCCCAACAACAACGATCAAAATGGCAATAAAAATAGCAATATGCATCGACATTGCTAAAGCTGCAGTGCCTGCTAAGATAAGGACAGTTAAAATCTCACCAGTTGCATATGCTACGGAGGATAGTGCATCAGAAGAAAAAATAGCTAAGGCATGTTTTTTTGATAAAGCATGCTCTTCAGCTTGTGCTTTAGGGATAGGGTCGCCAAAAAAAATGCGTCCTAACTTCATAAGTGAAATCCATCGTGTTTCTCATCAGTTAAGCTCGCGAATTTACACTATTTTTATATTTTAGGCAATATTGGCAGAATATCTAAAAACAAATGCTTTAAACTGGGTTATCAATATCAATAAAGTGATGGGTTAAGTCGAACTGCTTAGCAAGATGCTGACCAAGTGTTTTGATGCCATAGCGTTCAGTGGCATGGTGTCCTGCGGCAATATAGGTGATGCCAAGCTCGCGTGCGATTAAGGTGGTGCGCTCAGAGATCTCACCTGAAATATAAACATCAGCACCCGCATGATACGCGTGTTCGATAAAATCTTGTGCACCCCCTGTGCAAATTGCGATTTTTTGAATGTCTTCATTCATCTTCCCCACAATAAGGGGTTTGCGTTTCAAGTTGTCAGTAATAGTTTTTGTAAGACCTGCTAATGTGGTGTGATGATTACAGATAATTCCATAATTGGGTGTGGTACCTGTATCAAATTCAGCGCTGACGTTAAGCGCTAGCAGTTTAGCTAATTGTACGTTATTGCCAAGTGTTGGATGGACATCAAGCGGCAAATGATATGCAAACAAATTAATATCATGTTTGATTAGGGATTTAATGCGTTGGTATTTGATCCCAGTAATCGCTTGATTTTCACCTTTCCAAAAATAGCCATGGTGTACTAGAATAGCATCCGCCTTCTTAAGAATAGCGGCTTCTATTAGCTCAAGACTAGCGCTAACACCTGTGACAATGGTGTGAATATCTTTCTTGCCCTCGACTTGTAGACCATTAGGGCAATAGTCTTTGATTGTATCAACACTCAATAGTTGATTGAGATATGCTGTAAGTTCTTTTTGATCGATCATATAAGGCTCGTTAGATGGTTAACTTCATCAAGATACGGAATGGAGGTTTGTGCACCCAGTTTGGTTACTGAAAGGGCTGCTGCTTTGTTGGCAAATATAATGGCATCTTGCATTGTATTATTTTGAGCAAGTGCACTGACCAAAGCGCCATTAAAGGTATCGCCTGCAGCAGTCGTGTCAATAGCAGCTACTTTATGTGTAGGAATAAGATTTGCATTATTGCCATCGTAGAAGAACACGCCTTTTGCACCCATAGTTATAATAACGTTACTAACACCGCGATTAAAGAGCACTTTGGCAGCTGTAAGCGCTGATGACTCATCTGTAACCTCAATGCCTGTTAGGAGTGTGGCTTCTGTTTCATTGGGTGTGATGATATCAATCAGTGGGTAAAGCGTATCAGGCAAGCTTTGCGCAGGTGCTGGATTAAGTACAAATAAGCACTGATTGCTTTTGGCTAATTCTGCAGCACGCATAATGGTTTCAATGGGTGTTTCTAATTGTGTCAGGACAATTTGACTATGCGCAAATTGTGCGGTGAGTTTGTCTAAGTCTTGAGGTGTTAATAAGGCATTGGCACCTGGCGCTACAGAAATTGAATTTTCACCATTTTTCGCAACATAAATCATCGCAACACCAGAAGCTTTAGTAGTACGTTTTATATGCTTGATATTGATATTATCTTTGCAGTAATTATTGATAAGTGTTTCACCAAAGCTATCTTCACCAATGCAGGCGATAAAATGTGTGTCTCCACCTAAGCGTGCTGCAGCAACTGCTTGATTGGCGCCCTTGCCTCCAGAGGCAGTTAAAAATTCCCCCCCTAGTATGGTTTCACCTGGAGTGGGAATGTGCTCAACTTGTATAATCAGATCCATGTTGGCACTACCAATGACCATTATTGTCATAATCACTATCCTTAATTTTTTCTTAAAATATATAAAGCAGAGCTATCGTATCATAGTTTAAATGAGTAAATCTATTTTCTTGAAATCAAAGCTAAGTGCATTATAATCATCATTATAAGATGACTAGATGGTTTGTGATGAAATTTGACTGGGATAGTGCTAAAGAACAATTGAACCTGGAAAAACATGGCGTTAACTTTACGGTTGCTAAACAAGCTTTTTATGATGAACAACGTCTTGTTGCTAAAGATGTTGAGCATAGTGTAAGTGAAGAGAGGTATTACTGTATTGGCAGGGTGGAAACTGGTGGCATCTTGACTGTTAGGTTTACATTTAGAAAAGACGTAATAAGAATATTTGGTGCAGGTTACTGGAGAAAAGGTAAAAAAGCATATGAAAAACATGAAAAATGAGTCTATTAAAGAGGGTGCAAAAAATAAAAAAACCGCAGAAAATAAGGTGGCAATAAGTTACAGCGATGAGCCTATGGAGTTTATGTTGATAGACGATTTTTTGCCTACGCCTAAAGAATTAATGGCAGCGAATGAACTAGAAAGAGTTTCATTGAATATTAGCAAAGAGAGTAAAGAATTTTTCATTAAGCTTGCTAAGGCAATTCATGGTGATCGAGAAAGAGCAGGCTATCAAAAGCTGATGCGTGACGTTTTGGATGCTTATGCAAAAGCGCATACTAAAGATCTTAAGCAATTAAGGCGTTAAATAATTTAGATATAAACACATTTCAGCCAGATTTGATTGTGTAAGCGCTGGCTGAGCGTAAGTCGAAGCCTCCATGAAGTGTGATTTTTCCAAGCTTACCCACTTCGACTGATGCTCAGTGCATCGCTTCGACTTACGCTCAGGGTACGATGAGCACTTATGACTTGAATTTAGGATCCTTTTTAGGACTGCTAATATAATTAACGCATGTAAAGCCTGCAAAAGTCTTGTGTCTGATATACAATAATGCGCAATGCATCTCTAGAGTTTTGATAAAATGATTCACATTGCGCTATATGAGCCTGAGATTCCACCTAATACTGGGAATATTATTCGTTTGTGTGCCAATACAGGGGCAAAACTGCATTTGATTGAGCCGTTGGGTTTTGATCTGGATGATAAAAAGTTGCGTCGCGCGGGATTGGATTATCATGAGTTTGCCGCAGTGGAGAGATACAAAAACTTTCAAAGTTTTGTTGAGGCGCATGTTGATAAGCGAATATGGGCATGTACGACAAAAGCTAATCAATACTATCATCAAGTTGAATTTAAAAAAGAGGATGTATTGCTTTTAGGACCTGAAAGTCGAGGATTGCCACAAGAGGTTAGAGATCAGTTGAGTAAAACGCAAATAAAATTGCCAATGTTAGCAAATAGTCGCAGTTTAAACTTATCTAATGCTACGGCAATTATGCTGTTTGAGGCATGGCGTCAATTAGGCTTTGACGGCGCACTATGAGCGATCAAAATAGCAGGGCGCGATTGTAAACCTTAATATTTTCCATCATCAAAGCTTTAATGCGTTAGTGTTAGTGAGTGTTATGGTGCGCCTATCAACGATGGGACTAATGTTTATGCTGCCGTTGTATTTGCAGATTCATCATGACTTTAGTGCCTTTGAGGCAGGACTTGTTATTGGTTTTTTTGTCAGCAAACACATCGCTTAAGTGGTATCCAATTAACGTAATAAATAACTTACACGCTTTTGATTGTTTTTTAATGAGTGATTCGGTACACTTCAAGGCGTATTAATTTAGTAGAAACCAATATGGAGAACAATATGACACAAGCATCAGCACGCCACATCCTCGTTCAAACTGAAGCAGAATGTGAGGCTCTAAAAAAAGAAATTGAATCAGGCACAGACTTTGCAAAAGCGGCCGCTGAGAAGTCACTATGCCCATCAGGCAGAAACGGTGGTGAATTAGGTTCATTCGGACCAGGGCAAATGGTTCCTGAATTTGATAAAGTGGTTTTCTCTGAAGAAGTCGGTAAAGTGCATGGTCCTGTTAAAACTCAATTTGGTTACCATTTAGTTGAAGTTACATCACGTTCATAATCTTTGTTTATTTTCTTCATCATTTTATGATGACGATACATTCTCTGTGTAGGGGCGTATTGCATACGCCCAATATTGCATACGCCCAATATTGCATTGGCTTGATATGACATATATGAAATAACCACACATGCCTTTTATCTTATCAAGAAAAAAGCTTATGCCAGATTGCTTGGATTTCATCGGCTTGTTGTTGGCAGTTGCTAAGCGGCACAATCCACGATTGTTTATCAAGATAACGTTTAAATCCTAAATCACGAAAATAACAGTAGTGTTCAATTAATGTATTAGCGGTTTCAATATCGATTAAATGTGCACTTTCCATCGTCTGGATAATGCGGATACTATCGCTGTAATAACAGATAAAAGGCACTTTATGACTATAAAAAAGTGCAAAAAACTGTGCGATAAATTCAATATCAACCATGCCACCAATGCTTTGCTTAAGATCAAATTCGTCAGCATTGATTTTAAGCAAATGCGCACGCATTTTATGACGCATATCAACAATGTCTTTTTTCAGCTGATCTATATCACGTTTTTGACAAATGATCGCAGATCTAAGTGCATTAAATTTATCTGTTAAATCGTCAGATGCATAAATCATACGTGCGCGCGTTAAAGCCTGATGCTCCCACGTCCATGCCGAGGTTTTTAAGTATTGGCAGTAAGATTCAAAACTTGGCACAATAAAGCCATTATCGCCCTCAGGGCGTAATCGCAGGTCAATTTCATATAAGCTGCCGTGATAGGTTTTAATTTGCATAAAGTGCACAAATTTCTGCACCGCACGCACGAATAAGCGAGGTGATAGCTCAGCGTTGACACGATCATGAATGAATACCAAATCTAAATCAGAGGCAACGCTAAGCTCAAATCCACCAAGTTTGCCATAAGCGATAACACCCAAAGATTGTTTATATAAGACTTGTAAGTCTTTAGTAATATCACTATATTGAAACACTTCACGCCATGCGCCATCAAGCACTGCCTCAATAATCACTGTGGCTAGATGACTGAAAAGATCACTAGATTCCATCAGCGAAATATGTCCACGTGATTCGCTGACAATAATATTAAATATTTGCTCTAAGCGAAAGCGTCGTAAACTTTCTAAAAAAGCCTCGATATCTTTAATATCAATCGCTTGCAAATAAATACGTAAATTATTGCGCAAATAGTCAATGTCTAAGTAAACATCATCATGTGCTTTATAAATCAATGCGCGTTCTAATAAAAAAGGATGTTCAGTGAGCATTTCGATAATACGTTGTCCTTTATTAAGCAGTTGCAAGAAGTCTAAGTGGTGTGCTTGATGTTCTGACAACAAAAATAAATAATTTTGACGCTTACTTAGCTTATTCAGAAGTGCTAAAACAGCTTCAATCAGATGTGAATATCTATGTGAAGTCAGTTGAAGTAAATGCTTAATTGCCGGCAATACATCTTCGGCTATTTGATGTTGTAAGAAGAAGTGATCTATTTTAACTTGTTTAGCCTGATTTATATGACTGTTAGCTATTTCATTGAAGTTGTTCTCAACGTTTGCTATAGGTAGAAATGGAGTGTTATTTGAGCTTAATGCATTAAAGCGTGTTAACTCATCAAATAATGTGCTGACTTTTAAACGTGTTGCATCAATTTTGTTAAACAATGTGTGCCAACAATCAAAGCCAACCAAGCGTGCAATATTTTTTTGTGTAAATGCTGTGGTGGGTAGGTGATGTGTTTGTTGATCATCAAACATTTGCAATGCATTTTCAACGTCACGTAAAAATACGTAGTGTATGTATAGTTCATCTGTTTGAGCTGTATTTAAAATGTCAGCATTTTGTAAAGCGTCTAATGCGATTGCGAGTTGATTGGTTTGTAAGGTAATGTTTTGACCGCCATAAACAAGCTGATAACATTGGCAAATAAATTCAATCTCACGAATGCCGCCTCGTCCTAGTTTGATATTGTTTTTTAGTGCATTGGACTTCATCTCAGTGACTATCTTTTGCTTCATATCACGGATAGCATTGAGCATACGGTAATCGTGATAATGGCGATAAACAAATTGATCAATACTCTGTTTTAGATTACGCGTAAATTTGACGCTAGGATGCAAAATATTTGCTTTGATGTAAGCATAGCGTTCCCAATCACGTGCATGATGGAGAAGATAATGTTTAAAGCTTTCAAGTTCAGTAATTAAGGGTGCGCCATCACCAAAGGGACGTAAACGCATATCAATGCGATAAACAAAGCCATCAATCGTGACATCATTAAGTAGTGCAATCAAACGCTGTCCAAGTTCGGTATAAAAACGCATAGGACTATATTCGCTGCCAGATTGTCTTGATAAAGGCAAGTTGCTTGTTTGAATAAACACAAGATCAATATCAGAAGAGAAATTAAGCTCATTACCACCTAACTTGCCCATGGTGATAATTGCCAAACTATCTGGAATGTGGACGAGTTTACGCTCTTGAGTGATTTGTTGTCGTAAATATTGCTCAGTTTGACGTAGAATCTCTTTGGCAGTCAATGAAATAATTTCGGCAATTTGTGCAAACTGAATATATTGATGTTGCTGTTGGAAAACAAGTTTAGCATGCACGCGTTGACGTAAAAGGCGTAAAGCTTTGGACAATGATTCATTTGTTTGACGTGCTGAAAATAAAGCAGTAATGCTATGGGTGATATCCTCTAAAGTGTCGACTTCAAGCCAATTGAAATCACCTAAAAGCTCACGGTTTTGAGTGAAAAATCGGGCAAAAAAAGTGCTGCTATTAAAGGTGATAAAAAGCTTATCTATAAGCTCGGATTTAAGGTCGTGTAAATGAAATTGTGTACAAAACTCTTGCTGCGTCATCAAAAATACAAACTATTGCTAATAGATGAGATTAAGTTTATCTCAGCATAAAAGCATTTAATAGGGTTTCTGCTGTTAAGTACGTCTCCTTTGGTATAAATAAGCAATAAGTGCAATCAGCATAAACAGTATAGACAAGAATATAACAGGCAATAACCCATAGACCATCCAAGGCGTTTGCCCTTGCATGCCGTAAACCTTACCTTTTAATACGGTTTGTTCATTGCGTGGTAGGCTGGCGATGGTTTGACCTTCAGGATTAATAATCGAAGTGACACCATTATTAGTTGCTTGAATGACATAGCGCCCAGTCTCAATGGCGCGCATTTGTGAGATTTCCTCGTGCTGCCAAGGGGCAAGGGAGTCACCAAACCATGCATCATCACTGATAACGGCAACAATATCGGCGTTTTGTAGTTGCGCGCGAACCTCAGATGGATAGGCAATTTCATAGCAGATAAATAAAGCAACACTTAAACCGTTCATTTTAAGCAAAGGTTGCACTTCGTCACCTTTGGTAAAGCTTGACATCGGAATATTGAAATACGCCATAAATGGCTCAAGAAAATAAGCAAAAGGGTAGTACTCACCAAATGGCACTAAATGATGTTTGTAATAATGGCCAGAGCCCAAACCATAGACAAAGGCAGAGTTAAAATATTGTTCTTTAGCATTTAATGCGACAGTGCCAACCAAAATGGCGCTATGCTGTGAGTTACCTAAATCATCTACCTGGCGTAAAAAAGGCTCGATAAATGTTTTGAAGGTTGGAATGGAATTCTCAGGCCAAAAAACCAGATCTGCTGGATTGTCTCTTGTGGTGGTATAGTAATAATTAATAATCGTTTGCAGCATGCTAGGATCCCATTTTTGATCCTGAATAAAGTTGCCTTGTAAAATGCTGACACTTTTTTCAATGCCGTCACGTTTTGTCCATTTTATTTGTTGCAAAGACCAAGCAATAACTAAGGTGACAATAATGCTGATAATCATTGAGCTCACAATCTTAGGTTGACGAATATGATTGATCATTTCACTGAAGCATATTGAAATAAAGCATGTGATAAAGCCCACTAGAAAAACACTGCCAATGGGGGCGAAACTTGCTAAGAGGGTATGTGTTTGTGAATAGCCAAGTAATACCCATGGAAAGCCGGTAAAAAGGTGCGTGCGTAGGAGCTCTAGTATCAACCAGACAATGGGTAATAACAATACTTTGTAAATGAAGTAATGGTTTTTAAGTTTGGTATAAGCATAACCAAATACCAAAAAGAATAGGCTTAAGAATAATATAAAAACAATGGTAAGCACAACACCTAGAAATATTGATTGACTAAAGGCATGGATGCTTACGTAAATCCACGAGATACTTGAGCCAAAAAAACCAATACCATAACAAAGCCCAAGCCAAAGGCTTTGACGCATGCGCTTTTGCCTTTGTAGAGTCTGCATAAAAAGTATAAGCGAAAGAAAGGCAAAAATACTAAAGCCAATCGGTGAAAACGATAATGTTAATAGCGCACCGGCAATGAGTGCTAAAAGCATATTTATAATGAAAGGCATATTATAACAGTGAGTTTAGTCTTGATTGATAATCACATGCAGCGCACGCACGCGACGCTTATCAGCAGCAGTTACTTTAAAGGTAAACTGACCAATGCTTACTTCTTCGCCCACCTCAGGCAGGTGTTCTAGTTTGTTGATAATAAGCCCACCAATGGTGTCAAATTCACTATCATCAATATTGGCATCAAAGAAATCATTAAAATCCTCGATTTCAGTCAATGCATCAATACTAAACTCATTTTCGTTGACTTTAAGAATCTGTGTTGCTTCTTGGTCAAACTCATCTTCAATATCACCAACGATTTCTTCTAGAATATCTTCAATCGTGACGAGCCCTGAGATGACACCATATTCATCAACAACAATGGCAAGGTGATTATGACTGGTTTTAAAGTCACGTAGCAAAGCATCGAGTTTTTTACTTTCAGGCACAAAAATCGCATTGCGCAGTATCGGCTTTAAATGCTCAGCACTGAAGTCTTTGTGTTCAAGTACAACTTTTAATAAATCTTTGGTATGAAGTATGCCTAGAATATCATCGCGGTTTTCAGAGAATAAAGGCAGGCGTGTATGACTTGAATTAACAATGGTTTGAATGATTTCCTTGCTGGTCATGCCTGCATGAATCGTAGCCATTTGCGTGCGTGGAATCATGATATCACCAACTGACGATGAGGCGACATTCAATACCCCTTTGATCATGTCACGCGATTCGCTATCAATTGTACCTTTTTTGACAGCAAGATTAACAAGACCTAAAAAGTCAGAAGGGCTGTGTGGCATTAAGATGGTTGCGGCTATTTTTTCAAGCCAAGTTTGAGAATGTTCAGCGTTATCGTTTTTCGTCTGTTTGTCGTCCATTGTTTACTATTTCTCAACATAAGGGTTGTCAATACCAAGCTCTGCCAATAAAGCGATTTCTATGCTCTCCATCTTAAGGGCATCCTCCTCATCAATATGGTCATAGCCAACTAAATGCAGTATGCCATGGATTAGAATGTGGCACCAGTGAGCATCGAGCAATTTATGCTGCTCTTTTGCTTCTTTTTGCAAAACTTCAGGGCATATTATTAAGTCACCTAGAAAATACTCGGTTTCATTATTCTTGGGTAGTCCAGGAGGTACCTCAAACGGGAAGGAGAGGATATTGGTAGGCTTATCTTTGCCGCGATAGTTATTGTTATAATGTTGCATCTCATCAGGATTGACAACCTCAATACTGATAATCGCTTGAACCTTGTTAAGGAATTTTAAAGTGTGCTCCGCCCAAGTATTGAGTTTATCTTCAGTGGGAAGATAAAGCGCATTAGGATTGTTAATATCAATCTCAAACATCGTCATTAATAATCCTGACTATGATGCTGTTCATATACATCATAAGCAGCAACAACACGTTGGACAATCGGGTGACGTACGACATCAATCGTTTCAAAGAAAGTCATGCTAATTCCTTCAACACCGGCAAGTACTTCAATGGCATGACGAAGCCCTGGCGTAACACCTTTAGGTAAGTCAACTTGGGTAATATCGCCCGTGACGATCGCCGTTGAATTAAAGCCAATACGTGTTAAGAACATTTTCATCTGTTCTTTGGTCGTGTTTTGACTTTCATCAAGAATAATAAATGAATCATTAATTGTGCGTCCACGCATATAGGCTAAGGGTGCAATCTCAATGATTTGTTTCTCAATTAGCTTGCCAACACGCTCAACACCCATAAGATCATATAATGCGTCGTACATTGGGCGTAAATAAGGGTCAACTTTTTGCGCTAAATCACCTGGTAAGAATCCCAACTTTTCACCTGCTTCAACGGCAGGGCGCACAAGTACCAAGCGTTTAACAAGGCCTTTTTCAAAAGCCGCAACAGCGCATGCCATCGCAAGATAGGTTTTGCCAGTACCCGCAGGACCTATGCCAAAGTTAATATCATTCTCTTGAATGCGCTTTAAATAACGCTCTTGATTAATCGTGCGCGGGTTAATAGGGCGCGAGCCAATCATCACTTGAAATTCAGGAATGAATTTTTCTTTTTTATCCGCTTGTTCTCTTTTAGCAAGGCTGTTAAGGGCGATATTAAGCTCTTTGTTGTTTAGTTCAAACTGGACATCATTAACAAGCTTCTCATAAAGTTCTTCTAGAAATTCTTGTGCATCTTTAATCGCTGTTTTAGGACCCACAATGCGGAAATTATTACCACGTTGAATGATCTCAACAGCAAGGTATTTTTCAATTAAATGCAAATTTTCATTTAAATTGCCACAAAGTTTAGCAAGCATTTGTGCGCTATCTGGCTCTAGATAAAATTGTATTGATTTCATGAAGCTAAATAATTTCTCCGCGTAGTGAATGTGGTAAAGCTTCAATGATTTTAACATCAATTAATTGACCAATTAAACTAGAATCACCAGCAAAGTTAACGATGCGATTATTTTCTGTGCGTCCAGCAAGCACTTTATCATCCTTTTTGGAAATTCCTTCCACCAGAATGCGCTGTGTTGAGCCAACCATTTGCCGACTAATGACCATCGCGTTATGATTAAGTTGGTCTTGCAGACGCTTTAAACGCGCTTTTTTAACCTCAACAGGTGTGTCATCGGCTAAGTTTGCCGCAGGTGTCCCTGGGCGCTTGCTGTAGATGAAACTAAAAGATTGATCAAATTGAACGTCTTTAACAAGACCCATTAATTTCTCAAAATCTTCTGCAGTCTCACCTGGAAAGCCAACGATAAAGTCAGAAGAAATGGTAATGTCTGGGCGAACTTTTCTAAGTTTACGAATTTTTTGTTTGAATTCTAAAATTGTGTGATTACGTTTCATCGCTGTTAATATGCGATCTGAACCATGTTGCACAGGTAAATGTAAGTGATTGGCTAATTGTGGTACTTCAGCATAGGCATTAATTAAATTATCTGAAAACTCAACTGGGTGAGAGGTGGTGAAACGGATTCGTTCAACGCCATCAATAGCTGCAATAAAGTGAATAAGTAACGCAAGATCTGCCGTATCGCCTGAAGCCATTTTACCAAGATAATGATTGACGTTTTGACCTAAAAGTGTGATTTCTTTAACGCCTTGCTCAGCTAAAATAGCGCACTCTGCTAACACATCTTCAAATGGGCGGTTAACCTCAGGACCTCGGGTATATGGTACAACACAATAAGAACAGTATTTATCACAACCCTCCATTATCGAGACAAAAGCTTTAGCACCTTCAGCTTTAGGTGCTGGTAGGTGGTCAAACTTTTCTACTTCAGGGAAGGAGATGTCAACTTGAGAAATGTCAGTTTTTTGTTTTTGTTTAATCAAATCAGGTAAGCGGTGAATCGTTTGTGGACCAAAAACGATATCAACGAAAGGCGCGCGTTTTATGATGTTTTCACCTTCTTGTGAGGCAACGCAGCCACCAACACCGATGACAAGCTCAGGGTTTTTGTTTTTAAGGTTTTTCCAACGTCCCAGCTCATGAAATACTTTTTCTTGTGCTTTTTCACGGATCGAGCAGGTATTAATCAGAATAATATCTGCCTCGCCATAATCTTCGGTTTTACTGGTATTAAAATGCTCACCTAAAACTTCATTCATGCGTGATGAATCATATTCATTCATCTGGCAGCCAAGTGTTTTAATATATACTTTTTTATGTTGTTTTACGGGATTTTCAATCACGCTGTCTGTCATTTTTAGTTACCTGATTTTATTTATTGTATGATTTACACTTATTGCCAAGCGTGTTTGATTTGCAATAGATCGTTTATTAGCCTAGCAAAAAGTCAAAACAGGGTAGCGGTTTTTGTGTAAAAATGCTAGTGAAATATCAATATCTATACAAAACAAGTAATGAGAAAATAATTGAAAAATGTAGGGGCGTATTGTATACGCCCATTAGTTATAGAGTTATTTACCTTGTGCTTTATTGATTGCTGCTTGAATAGTATCTTGCTGTGCAAAACCAGGGATAACTGTCGTATTAGCTGCATTCGCACCTGATAAAGGCATAACGATAATTGCCGGTGTGCCTTGGATGCCTAACTTGTCAAAGCCAAGTTTCATGTCTGCTGCAATATTCTCAGTGACTTTTTTCTCTTTGATTAGGCTTTCAGCCTTGGCAACATCAACGCCTACTTTTTTCGCAGCGTCATTAACATCTTTAACAGTTAATTTGCCTTCGTCAACGCCACTAGCGAAAACGGCATTATGATATTTTAAGTAACCCTCAGCACCGTTTAGCATATAAGCAGCAATGCCCATCTCCGCAGCATATTGCGATGCTTCCCAGCGTTTACCAAAGATTGGGAATTCTTTGAAGATGTATTTCACATTTGGGTTGGCATCCATTACTTTTTCCATAATAGGAGCTACTTTGTGGCAGAATACGCACTGGTAATCAAAGAATTCAATCACCGAAACCTTCGCATCCTTTGGTCCAACTGTTGGTGTTTGCTCATTAGAAAGGAGTGCTTTGGCATTCTCTAGTACAGAGGTTACTTGTTTTTTCTCTTGTGCTGCCATTAAGTCTTTTTGGAATGTTTGCATAATGGTTTGCATCTGCTCTTGTGAGAATTTACCTTTTTCGTTGGAAATTCCTGCTTTAAAGCCTGCTAGAACTTGCGCATTATCAAGTGTCGCACCTTGTGCTTTTAGTTGTGCGCTTACATTGCCTGCGACACTATAGCCTAATGTATAGCTGACATTGTTAAGCAATGTCGCTTCATTTTGTTGAGGGTTGGCAGTCGTTGCAGGTTTTGCGGCATCAGCTGCGGGTTGCGTTGCAACGGTTTTTGTTACTTCAGGAGTTGCTTTTGCCGAGTCTTTTGAGTCAGATTGTGAACAACCTGCTAAAACAGTGGCAAAAATTGCAGCGCCAATCGTGCTTACGATGATTTTTTTTGACATACGCATTATGAATAAAGCTCCATGTTTTTCAGTTAATAAAAATAATATTTTCGAACTATAACAAAGTTGTTGCTAAAAGGAAAAAGGTTCATGCCTAAAAGTAAATTTCTTCCATAAAAAAGCCCCAATAGTGGGGCTTTTAGATATTTGATGGTTTTTTGTACGTTACTTAGCTAATGCTTAGTTTGCTGCAGCACTTGTTGCATCAACTGCCTTTTTAGCGCTATCAGCAGATGTTTTTGCTGTATCAGAAGTAGCAGTTGTAGCTTGAGCTTTTGTTGCATCAAGCTTGGCTTTTGCTTTGGCAGCTTCGGCTTGCGCCGCCTCTTCATGTGCCTTCATTTTTGCTTCCATTTCTTTTTGGAAAGCTTGCATTGATTGCTCCATCTGTTCTTGGCTTAGCTTAGGCTTGCTACCCTCAATACCCGCTACAAAACCTTGTTGAAGATCATCAGTATTTAGGCTGACATTTTGTTGCTTTAATTGCTCAGTCATGTTTTTGCCAATTGAATAACCAATTGTGTAACTTGCATCTGCTGCGTTGTCTTGTGTTGTTTCAGCTGTCTTGGCTGGTTGAGTATTAGCAGATGTAGCTTTAGTTGCGTCAGCAAAAGCGCCAGAAATCAATGCGCTGCCGGCTAAAAGTGATAATGCAATGGTGGTTAATTTCTTCATATTTACTCCATATTTTAATGATTAATGTGTTAAATCGAACCTCATTAGCTTAAACAGCACCTTAGCAAAGAACAAGCGTTTTACAGTGAAAAGCATTAAAAAGATCAAAAAACAATGACATTTTATATGCAGTTGCTAAACTAACGCACATTTAAAATTATGCTTATTGCAACCTGATGCCAAGACGAATTAAGAAAAACTTTCCTAGCGGTGTATTCAATACCAGTGTTTCCAGTCTGTCACACGAAGGGCGTGGAATTGCTAAGATTGATGGTAAAACAACCTTTATCCCATTCGCTTTAGAAGGAGAAGAAGTCGCATTTGAATATACTTTATCAAAATCAACTTATGATGAAGGTAAACTGATACAAGTGTTGAAGCCAAGTGCTGAGCGTGTCGCGCCGCCATGTGAGTATTTTGAGATGTGTGGTGGTTGTTCTTTTCAACATGTTGCACCTGATGCGCAGATTGCATTTAAAGAAGAAACATTATTGAATCATTTTAAGCATTTTGGACAAGGTCTTGAACCGCTTGGACGTATTGCGCCATTGCGTTCAGAATCACACGAGGGTTATCGTACTAAAGCACGGTTAGGTGTGCGCTATGTGCACAAAAAAGGGAAAGTGCTCGTTGGGTTTAGAGAGCGCGATGGACGTTTCCTTGCGGATATTAATCACTGTGAGGTATTGCACCCAAGTGTGGGCAAGGATTTAACTTTATTACAGGATTTAGTGTTTAGCCTATCAAATTACAAAGAGATTCCACAAATTGAAGTGGCAGTAGACGATCAGGTAACAGCATTAATTATCCGCCACTTAAGTGCATTTACTGATGAAGATTTAACTAAGTTAACTGACTTTGCTAAAGCACAGCAGTTTTGGATATATTTGCAGGCTAAGGGACCAGATACAATAACACGCTTATATCCAGAAGTAACGCAAGAACCACAGTCGCTGTCCTATCATTTAGCAGATTATGATGTGACTATTTATTTTGAGCCAAATGATTTCACACAAGTTAACCATGATATTAATCGCAAAATGTTAAAGCAGGCGATAGCGTTATTAGAAGTGTCAAATAATGATATAGTGCTCGATCTGTTTTGTGGTTTGGGTAATTTTAGTTTGCCATTAGCAACAAAAGCTAAATTTGTCGTCGGTGTTGAAGGTGATGAAGCAATGACGGTGCGTGCCATGGGAAATGCTAAGCGCAATAACATAGATAATGTTGCTTTTTATCCCGTGAATTTATTTGAAGATATTTCAAAACATGAGTGGATTGTGGGAAATGAGTTTAATAAGTTACTATTGGATCCGCCGAGAGCTGGTGCTGAGATGGTATGTAAGCAAATTGAAAAAATCAATCCCGGGCGTATTGTCTATGTGTCATGTGATCCTTCCACCCTGGCGCGTGACGCTGGCATTTTAGTCAATGAAAAGGGGTATAAATTACTTTCAGCGGGTGTAATGGATATGTTTCCACATACGACACATGTTGAGTCTATCGCTGTTTTTGAAAAATAAAAGCATAGCGATATATTGAAAGTGTAGGGGCGTATTGCATACGCCCCAAAAGCAGACGAAACAAATTTAAAGCTTTAGAATAGAGTGTAAAGAATAAAAAATAAAAGAAGGTGAGTTTGTGGAAATTGAGTCATTAGTCAATCAATTGCTAAGTGATGAAACAAGTGAAGATCAGCAGTATCAAATCATTCAACAGATAGATGCTGAACTATATGGAGAGCAAACACTTTTTGAATTAGCGCGGACATTTCTAAATTATAGTATTAAAGTGGAAAACCCTTTTGCTGAAACAGTGGATATTGTTGGTACTGGAGGCGATGGTTGTCGAACCTTAAATTATTCAACGCTAAGCGCATTAATGGTGCATGAGTTAGGTGCTAAGGTTGCCAAGCATGGTAATCGTTCGGCTACATCAAAGTGCGGTAGTTTTGACTTTTTACAAAAGCTTAATGTTGAAATTCCTGATAACCCAGAAGTCGCATTGAGCTTATTAAAAGAGCAAGGAATGGTTTTTTTATTTGCGCCATTTTTTCATCCGATTTTTGCCAAAGTGGTTAATGTGCGTCAACGCTTTGCTAAAGAGGGTAAACGCACTTTTTTTAATGTATTGGGTCCTTTGCTGAATCCAATGCAGGTTAAGAGAATTGTTGCAGGGGTTTATGATGAACGCTTACTTAAGCCGTATCTTTATGCGCTTAAGCATTTAGGTGTCACGCATGCCTACATTGTGTATGGTGATGGGATGGATGAGTTTTCAGTTTGTGGTGCCAATAAAGTAATTAAACTTGATCATGAGGAAGTCACCGAGTTTAGTTTGCATCCAGAGCAGCTTGGATTTGTGCGTGGCAGACTAGATTACTTAGAAGCTGGCGATTTGTATCAGAATTTGGCGGAGTCAAAATCGTTATTAAATAATGAAATGTTAGGTGCTAAACAGGATACATTGATATTAAATGCAGCTGCTGCGATGCATGTTGCTAGTGGTTTTGTTGATACTCTATCAGCTGAGGTTAAGTTGATTAAAGATGCGTTATCACAAGGGAAGTTTGCGCATTTAATCCCCTAATCAATATCATGTTTTATGAGTAAAGCCAAAATAAGCATGTTGGAATTGCGTAATGGTCTGGAATAGCTTTGTTTAAAATAAGGGTGATGATAAAAAGAGATCACCTTGCAGTACATAGATGATGAGAAGGGAGGGAGTGTACTGCAAGGTAATTTCGTGGTCTCAAGGTTACGATCACAGGACATACTGAAAGAGAAGGGAGAGAGAAAAAAGTTTGCTCTGTGATCGTGATCCCCTTGAGTGATGTTAGTATCACAAGTCAATATTAAGGTAAGCTTAAGATGTTAAAATAATTTTAAAAAATTTGCTTGTACTCAAAAAGAGCAAAGAAGCATGATCTGTATTTGATTTCTAGCAAGGGCTTTGCTAAAAGATAATGTACTTAAGTTCTAAAAAATATGTGATAAATTATGCAGACAATTAAAAAATATCTTGCGGCTCCTGTGTTTGTTTTGTTGACTGCAGGCTTGAGTGTTGCAGATACTGCCAGTAAAGCAAGTGATCAAGTTAAAATGGAAGATAATCCGGCGACACAAAGTTGCTCAGCAAAAACCAATGATTGTAATTTTGGAAGTAATTGGGAGCTGTTTAAACAAAATGTCTCAGATACAGCGCGCTCAGGTACAGAAGTAGCTAAAGATGCAGCTAATAAGGCAGGTGATTATGCACAGCAAGGTTGGGATAAAACAAAATCAGCCACAGCTGAAGGATGGCAAAATACTAAAGATGCTAGCAATGATGCTTGGGAGAAAACTAAGAAACTAGCAGCTGATGGTTGGCAAAATACCAAAGAGGTGGCGCAAAAAGGCGCTGAAAAAATAGATAACTATTTTAATGCAAATGAAAACGATAAGAGTAAAACCCAAGAGCCAACGAATTCAAAAAATCAAGCACAATCACAAGAAAATAATTGATAAAATTATGCTGAACTTGCTGGCAATTCATGCGTGTTGGCGCTATCTTTGAATTATTAAAGTTGACTTACAAACCCCCACGATATTCGTGGCTATACAATGGAGGACTGCACTATGCAAATTCAAATTACAGGTCGTCATTTAGAAGTTACCCCTGCATTAAAGCAATATGTAGATGAAAAGTTGAGTAAACTTGATAATCATTTTGATCATATTATTGCTGCACGCGTCATTTTGTCGGTTGAGAAAGGCAAGCAAATGGCTGAAGCCGTGATTAACGTGCCAGGAACTGAGTTTGTGGCTAAGTCAGATTCACAAGATATGTATGCAGCTATTGATATATTGCAAGATAAACTAGACGCTCAAGTAAGAAAGCATAAGCAGAAATTAAAAGATCATCGTGCTGAGCGTCCTGAAGCCGAAGCATTAATGGCTGATGACGAAGTAGTGGATATTGATGAGGAACGTTGATAGAATAACGTACCACTTCGTTGAATAATTCATCATAAATCTTATGAACTTTTTGTCTTCATTTATTTCTCCGCAACGCGTTATTAATAAAGCAGCCTTGCAAAGTCAAAAGCGTGTTTTCGAGGTATTAAGCCAGTTATTAAAAGATGATGATATCGATATCACTGCTGATACGATTTATCAGAAGCTTTTTGAGCGTGAGCGCATTGGCAATACTGCTATTGGTAAAGAAGTTGCTGTACCCCATTGTCGAATTGAGGGGTTAACGATGACGCGTTTGGCTGTGTTAACCTTGGAAGAAGTGATTGAATATGGTGAAGAAGATCGCAAAGTTAGTATTGTCATTGCTGCAATTTTTCCGCAAAACGTCAACGATGTACATATTAAGTTTATGGCTGAACTGGTAAAATTTCTAAAGCAAGAAGGCGTACTTGAAAAAATTAAAGCCGCCAATTCAAATGAAGCGCTTTATCAGCTCTTTTTAGGTAATGTTTAATTCTCTTGTACATCATTATTTAAGAGAAGCAACGATGAGATACTGGCATGCAAGTCTTGTAACAAATAATATTGATACTGGATTGTTAGTGATTGGCGCGCCAAATGTCGGTAAAACAGAATTTTGTTATCACTTGATCAAATATTGGGGTTTTTATCTAGTCGCTGATGATTTGGTGGGTGTTACTCAAGTTAACGATGTATACCAAGGCGCTTTATGTAATGATCAATACTTCGCTATTATGCATCACAAAGAAAAAGACTTTATTCAAGTTGAAAAAGCAGTAGATCAATCGATCATTAGCTGTGTTGTTTACCTATATAAGCAAGTGAAAGACCCAAAATATATCAACAAAGCAAAAACTTTAGCTTTACCTTTAATTGAAATTGATGTCTTTGACAAAGCTTGGCATGAGTGTGCTAAGCAGTTGCAAAATAGATTAGGGGAAATACGAAAGCTTTGGTAAACTGAGCAAATTATGATGAGTGGAAATGGTGTAGGTTGCGTGAATAGTACATCCAAATCGGTTGTGCTTTTAGCTGGTGTTTCTGGTGCTGGCAAGTCAACTGTTTTGAGTATATTGGAAGACCAAGGTTTTTTTTGTATTGAAAATTTACCTTTATTTTTATTGGAAGAAACGCTTGCGTATGTTTTGAGTCATCCTCAATACAAACAAAATATTGTTATTTCATTGGCACCACACTCATTCCTAGCAAATGAAAACTGTCATGTTAAACATTTGCAAGATAAGTATCAGATGAATATTACTTATTGGTATATTGAGGCCAGTAGAAATGTATTAATTAAGCGTTATGATGAAACCCGTAGGCGTCATCCTTTTTCCGATAACAAAATGACCCTAGAACATGCGATTGATGCCGAATTTACCGTTTTGGAAAGCTATGCCAGTATTGCAGACTATACTTTAGATACAACCAATTTAAGTTTGCAAGAACTCAGAGAAATAGTCTGTCAAAAACTCTTGGGGCAGGGCAAACTATCCAGTCAGATTAAGGTTTTTTCATTTGGCTTTAAATATGGCATGCCGCAAAAGGCCGATTATCTTTTTGACGTTCGGAGTTTGCCTAACCCATATTGGGATAAACGTTTGCGCTTGCAAACAGGGCTTGACCTTGATGTGATTGAATATTTGCAAAAACAGCCACAAGTACTAGAAATGATAGACGATATCAGCAAGTTTGTTTTGAAATGGTGTGAATTACAGCAGCAGCAAGGCAAAAGCTATATTGATATAGCCATAGGTTGTACAGGCGGTCAACATCGATCAGTGTATATTGCTGGGCAGCTGGCTAAGCGATTAAAAACAGACTTTGATAATGTGATTGTAGGTCATAGGGAGTTAAAAGGATGATTGGAGTTGTACTGATTACACATGGACGAATTGGGCAATCAATGGTTGAAGTAGCAACACGTTTGGTTGAGATCCAAAAAGATTATATTCAGGTGGTTTCATCCTGCTCATATGATCAACCAGAATTATTAGTGCGTGTTGAAAGTGCGTTTAAAAGCATGCCTGATTGTGATGGCTTCTTAGTGTTAACAGATCTTTTTGGCGCAACACCGACGAATGTAACGCAATCATTTATGCGCGCTTATCATCTAGCGGTTATTACAGGGCTTAATATGCCAATGCTCTTAAAGGCATTGACATATCATAAGCAGGCGTTATCGTTGGATGAGCTTGCAGAAAGAGTCTATGATGCATCAAAGGCGTGTATTGTATTAGAAGAAGGTGATAAGTGAAAGAAACACAAATGAAAGCGATTGATTTAGTATTGATTAATCAGTTGGGATTACATGCACGAGCAGCTTCTAAGTTGGTTAATTTAGCCCTTCGTTTTGGTAGCGAAATTGAGGTGGAGGTTGTCAAAACCGGTATTAAGGCAAATTGCAAAAGTATCATGGGATTGATGATGCTTGGAGCCAGTTGTGGCACATCTATTCGTTTAAGTGCAGAAGGTGATGATCAGGAGGAAGCACTTGATGCTATTAGAGTCCTTATTCAGGATCGATTTGGTGAAGAAAGTTGAATATTAATAGAAATCTTAAGCTTGACTTAAGTTTACATTTTTAGAATGATTCACATCGTTGAGTTTTATAAACCTAGACAAAAGAGGAACAAGTCATGGCAAATCAGTATACAGGAAGTTTTGAACACATTATTCAACAGAAATATAACTGCAGCGCACGAGAAGTTTTAGAGCGTTGTGCTGATGAGGGGATGACCTATCAAGATGCTGAAAAGATGCTTGGATTTAAACATGGTACGATTCGTAAATGGGCAAATCGCTTTGACATTAAATTAAAATCTGGCATCGTTGAAAAAACGGTTAAGCGTGATAGCTTTATGAAAATGTTTAAGCAGCAGGGGCTAAATAAATATAATGTCTTAAGCCGTTGTTGGGGTGCTAAAAAGCACAAGCTTGTATTGATCTCAACAAATGCTTAATAAAAGCTTAATAAAGTAACATATACCACGCATAAGTTACCATAAAGATAGTAATCACTAGTAATAGAAGTCCTAGAAAAATGTCTGGGATGCGTGTTTTGTAGCTGATGGTTTCAGGTGCAGTAATGTTTCGTCTGTTTATCGCAAAGCGGACTGATGAAATAATGATGATGACAACCGCGATAAGCATGATTAAAATGCCGATGATTTCAGCGGATTGTGACATCATGTGACTTGCTCTTACACCAACACCTTTTGCCATAATTCGTAAGAAAATATCAAATTTCTCAATTAAAAAACCAAATGCCATGAGTGCAATGGCAGTTCTCACCCAAGATAAATAGGTTCGCTCATTCGCAGCGTGGTCATTGAAGTGTTCTATCATACGAATCCTTAGCCGGTTCTTTTATACTTAACTGAATCTGAGTCTAGACGATATTATTGTCGTTTTCCTCGATATTTATTGCATTACTTGTCTGACAATTTATGATTGGCGATTGTAAGGTACAAGAATATAGGAAGTTATGATGCATAAATCAAAGAAAGTAGCTGTATTACTGGCAGGCTGTGGTGTTTATGATGGTAGTGAAATTCATGAGGCTGTGTTGACATTATTATCTTTATCAAAACGTGATATTGAATATGAAATAGTTGCACCAAATATTATGCAGCATCATGTGGTTAATCATCTAACAGGTGATGAAGAGCCGCAATCACGTAATGTGTTGGTTGAGGCAGCACGCATCGCGCGGGGTGAAATAAAGGATATATCCCTAGTCAATGCAGATGATTATGCAGCGTTGATTATCCCAGGCGGTTTTGGCGTGGCTAAGAACCTATGTGATTTTGCCTTTAAGCAAGATAGCAGTTTTGTCGTTGAGCCAATTGTTGTAGCATTTATTAACAAGTTTAAAAATGCACAAAAGCCTGTTGGCTTTATCTGTATTGCTCCTGTGATTGCCGCAGCAATATATCCCAATGTGGCGTTAACGATTGGCAATGACCAAGCAACGGCTGATATTGTTGAGCATAAAGGCGCTAAACACGTTAATAAATGTGTCACTGAGGTTTGTATTGATCAAGGAAATAAAGTGGTAAGCACCTCTGCGTACATGCTCGGACAAAGTATTGCAGAAATTGCATCAGGAATAGATCACTTAGTTGAAGCGGTTGTGTATTTGATTGCAGATCGTGTTGTCTGCGCATCAGCAGAAGTTAAATAAAATCGTTTAACACGTGGATTAATCGCGGTAAGCATGGCATAACTTGAAGTACCTATTTGCTTGGCAACATCATCCACTAATAAGTCAGATGAACCAAACAAAGTCACAGTATCTCCAATACTAATATCAGCATGATTGCCAATATCGATTGCCATAAGATCCATTGAGACTTTTCCAGCACTTGGATAGAGCTTGCCGTTGATTGCCATCATGGTGCCGTTGGGAGCGGCTTGTGGATAGCCGTCACCATAACCAATTGTTACAATGGCGATTTGGGTTTTTGCTTTGGCAATATATTGGCGGTTGTAACCCACGGAATCCCCCACGTCAATGAATTGAATCGCAACAACATGGCTATGCAACGTCATAACAGGTTTAAGTGGGCACTTTAATAATGGGTGTGCGGCAGCGCATGCACCATAAAGTGCTAAACCGATACGAATGGTATTGGTATTAAAATCATCATCATTTAAAAGTGAGGCAGCTGAGTTAAAAGCACTGATATGAGTAAGTGACTTATCTTTGATTAATGCTTGAAAGCGTTGTAACTGCTTTAATGTAAAAGATTGATCGCAAGACTCAGACTCTGCCAAATGGGTTAGTGCATTGATGGGTTTATGGTAAGATTGCGCCTTGTGATAAAGCGCTTCAAACTCGCCTTCTGATAATCCCAAACGGTTCATTCCAGTGTTGACTTTAAGCCAGATCTCAGCGTGATCACTTTGAAAATACTCATGTAATAACGCATATTGATAAGCGCTATGGATAATTGGAATAAGTTTATAGTCAATAAGTGTTTGCACCATGTCTTTGGAAAAAAAACCTGAAAAAATAATGATCTTGGTTTTCTCGATTCCTGCCAAAATAAGTTCAATACCTTCTTCAACGCTGGCAACACCAAAATAGTCGCATAAGCCATCTAGCGCCTTGGCAACTTCAACAGCACCATGACCATATGCATTTGCTTTGAGCATAACAATGATAGATTTATTTTCGTGTAGTGCACGGATGCTAGTTAAGTTGGTTAAAAGATGAGAAAGATTAATATTCGCAAAGGCACGTAAATTGTGATGTTTTGCTGTCATACTGATCATGCTAAAAGGTATTAAATCGATTGATTTAACTAGGATAACGCCTTTTGCTCTAAGCACAAGCGCTTATTCGCTAAAAGAAAGTTTTGTAATGTTTTCAATCCTGATTCTGTTAAATAAGCTTCAGGATGATATTGAATGCCATAAATGGCTAATTGTTTATGTGCAAATGCCATCAGTTCATTGTCCATGGTAAGTGCTATCGGTTGAAAATCATTTGGTAAGCTATCTATATCAACAATCAATGAGTGATAGCGCGTCACCATTAAAGGAGATTGTAGTCCTTGATACAATGGATGGTTAGTAAAATCAATTGAGCTGCATTGTCCATGCATGACATTGGCAGCGTGAATGACTTTAGCGCCAAAGTATTGTGCTAATAATTGATGACCTAGGCAAATACCTAAAATAGGCACATTGCTATCAATCATCCGTTTGATTTCAGGGTATAAATGCGTTAATTCATTCGGGTGTCCGGGGCCTGGTCCTATAATGATGGCAGTAAATTGATTGTAGTCAATGAATCGATCAAGTTGATCTGATTTGAAAGAGACAATTTCTTCGCCTAATTGGGCAAAATAATCCATCAAAATATGGGCAAATGAATCATAATGATCAATAAACAGTAACATCTTAAATTTATACTTCTTGCATGGTTGTTTTTGCACTTAAAAAGCACGGTATTCTACCTCGAACATCATTAATAAGGTAAATGTTTTTGCTTAATTTTAATTCTCCTACAGATATTGAACGCTCATGAATTTGCCCAGATTGAAGGAGTTTAGCGCGGGCAATGCCAGGTAACAAGCCATCATTAATCGGTGGTGTATATAAGACACCATCGATTTCAACGATAATATTATAAAAACGTGCCTCAGTTAGGTGGTTTTGTTCATTAAAGAAAATAAGCTCACAATTTGGCTTATCGGCAATATATTGGCTGTGTTTCTGTGTGTAAAATCCGCGTGTGCTGTGATCGTCCGTTTTATGCTGCCATAATGGGTTATTTGAATCTATTTTCTCAGGACAAATAAACAGTTCAATGCAATGAGCTTTTGATACTTGTTCAAGGAGTTGATGGCTAATAGTCGAACGACCGTTATAATCCGTGCTGACTCTTAGTTTATATTGTTCATTATTTGAAAGGCTAAGCTTTTCACAATAGCTTAATAATGCACTTTTTAACCGCGCTATATCCAAAGCAAAGTGTAAAACACATGCCGAGTTTAATAAACGCTCAAGATGTAAATCACACGATGTAAGTCCATTTTTACTGTAAAGTATGCTTTCAATTAACTGAAATTTTGGCTGATACAAACGTTTGATAAATTGAATTTTAGTAGTCATTTCCTGCCACTCATCGTCTCGTGTAGATTGAATGGTAAAGCCACCTCCAACACCACAATGCCATGGTTCATTATTGTGTTGCGTTAATGTGCGAATAGCAATATTAAAACACATATCATTGTTTGGCATAATATAGCCAATGCAACCGGTGTATAAGCCACGTGGTTGTTCAAGCTGCTGAATAATCTCCATCGTACGTTTCTTGGGCGCGCCAGTAATTGAACCACAAGGAAATAAATGCTCAATAATATCGACAAAAGGAATATTGCTATCGACTTTGCCGGAAATCGTCGAGGTCATTTGGTAAACACTTTTATAGGCTTCAATAGCAAAGGGCTTGATAACTTCAATAGATCCGGTATGGCAAATGCGTGCAAGATCATTGCGTAATAGATCAACGATAATTAAATTTTCGGCTTTGTTTTTAGGATCAGTACGCAAGAATTCATATGATTGTAGATCCTCATCTGGATCATCAAAACGTTTACTGGTGCCTTTCATTGGTTTCACTGTGATGGTATCTTCTTGCTTTTTAAAAAATAGCTCAGGTGAAAAGGATAAAACGGTCATTGGCTTAAAAGGCAAAAAAGCACTATAACTAACGGGTTGTTGCGCTTTCAGTTGTGTGTAAAGCTCATAAGCAGCTAAGCTTGATCGCAACTTAATGCGTTTAGTGTAATTGATCTGATAGCTTTCACCATGGGTTAATGCTTGTTGTATGCGGTTGAAATCTTGAGCGTATTGTGATTTAGGTAATGAGTCATAAATAAGATCAATAGCAGGGTGCTTAGAAGAAGCTGTTCTGGGTTGAAAGTGTTTTGGTGAGCATTGCTCAAAGGCAACAAAATGTAATAATGGCGAGGGATTATGCGTCTTAGGATTTGTCCTTAAGGAGGCGAAATCAGGATTTAAGTAATATGAAGCCTCATAGCTAATAAAGCCAGCAAGATATAAGCCTTGTTGTTGTAACTCGGCTAACTTCTCAAATGCAGAGGTTAGCATCTTGGGGTCAGTGCATAGGACTTCACTATGTGGTTCGCTAAAATAAAAACTCTTGTCATTACTATCTAAAGTGTTTTCAAGATAAGCAAATGGAGGTAGGTGATTATTAGGCATTGTTGATCTCTGTTTTTAAGCGAAAGCGGTCAATTTTACCGGTGATATTAAGTGGTAATTGCGGGTATAAATAGAGTTGATCAATATGTTTATATCGAGCAAGAAAAGGCGTGATAAATGTGTTAATTGCCTCTAAGGTGAGTGACTGATTATCTTTGGTAGCAATGCACGCACAGACAAGCTCTCCCCATATTTCATCAGGCTTACCAATGATGGCAACTTCTTCAATTTGCGGCATTTGATAAAGATAATGTTCAAGTTCTAAAGGGGCAATTTTAGAGCCACCTTTAACAATGATATCTTTAATGCGCCCAAGAAAGTATAGATGATGCGTATCATCAATATAGCCATAATCGCCTGTGGCTAACCACTTTCCTTGGTGAGAGATCGGCTGCATTGGTGCTTTAATATATAGCTCGCCAATATCTCGTTGCTCAGTATTAACAAACCTAAGGTCATCATGTTTAATTGGTTCAATTTTCATCTTAATATCATCAAAAATTTTGATTTTATTATAAATACTCGACTCTGTGAGATTTTGCGCGTAGCCATAAACTTCTGTCATGCCTAAACCATTTAGTAACGGTGTGTTAAAAGTTTCTTTGATCAAATGTATTAACGATTCACTTGGCTGATCACCTGCAACACTTAAGTGCCTAAGTTTATGGTTTATTGGCGTTTTTTGTGCTTCAACTGCTAGTTGGTAATACATCGTTGGCAAGAGTGCCAATGCTGTAATTTGATGTTTTTCAATTAGTTTGAGTGAAGCCGCTGCATCAAAGCTAGGCGCTAATATCATGCAATTGCCTAGAGCTATATTTGGTAATAGCTGATACGAGAAGGCATAGGCGTGATTAAATGAAAGATGTACAAGGGATATATCCCCTTTATTAAGACCATAATCAAATTGACGTGCATAGGCGTAGGCTAGAATTTGCAGGGTATAATGCCCGTGAAAGTTATAATGTCCACCCGTGCCAGAGCTTATGTGATAGGTAATACCTTCACTTTGGGTTTGAGGTGAATTGCTGATCTTAATGCCGGAAATTTTCTTTAAGTTCTGTAAATAATCTAAAGCATTATCAATAATAACAAGTTCAATCTGCTTAGTCTGGCAATAGTTACTAATTGCCTCAGAGTACTGCTTTGGTTCAATCACTAACAGATCCGGCTTGGCTCTTTTAACAAGCTCAAGTAATTCATTAGCAATAAAGCGCGGGTTGACGGGTGTGCAATTGATTCCTTGATGCCAACTTGCGAAAAAAAGCCCAACAGAAAGAGGAGAGTTATGTATTGCAAACATGACTTTAGTTGTGTTGTTTTCTTTTAACCACTGGGCAATAGTAAAAGTGTAATCATGCATGTCTGCATAACTCAGCACTTGGTCTTGATAGATAAACATCGGAGCTGTATCTAAACGTTTTAGATGCGCTAAAAAATGATCAACTGTTTGAATGTCTAAGGGTGTTAGCATATTGGCTTCTTTATTTATGTATTTATGCATAAAGCGATAGGGCAGTATTTTAGGATAAAGGTTGGCTTAAAACAATTGAATCTTTTAGTGCACGCTTTGCCATATAATGATGTATAAAATAAGTTGCATCAGCTAGCACCTCTCCCCTTGTGGGAGAGGTCGTTCAGCTTAGGGTGAGCGGGTGAGGGGGAAGTAAAACGCAACTTATTCTTGATTCATTACTATAAAAGTGGAGTATGCTGATATAGAATGATGGCATTGCATAGTGAGCTAAAAGGATGATAAAGCGATGTCAAATTATTTAATTAAATCACCAACGATTGTCAATGAAGGTAAAATTTTTGTTGCCGATGTGTTAGTAAACGAAGGTAGAATTGCAAAGATTGCACCAGATATTTCAGCTTCTCCTGATGTTAAAATCATCGATGCGGAAGGATTGCATTTGTTACCTGGCATGATCGATGATCAGGTGCACTTTCGTGAACCAGGGTTGACACACAAGGCAGATATAGAAAGTGAGTCAAAAGCTGCCGTTGCCGGCGGTATTACATCGTATATGGAGATGCCTAATTGCAATCCGGCAACGGTGACAATTGAGCGCCTTGATGCGAAAAAAGCGTTAGCGGCGACAAAGTCACATGCTAACTATGCTTTTTATCTGGGTGCGACGAATGATAATGTTGATGAATTGAAGCGTTTAAAACCAGGTGATGCTTGTGGTGTTAAGATCTTCATGGGCGCATCAACCGGTAATATGTTGGTTGATAATGTCAAAACATTAGAAAGCTTCTTTGCCAATTGCCCCATTTTAATAGCAACGCACTGTGAAGACACGCCAATGATTACACAAAATGAAGAGGTGTATCGCGCGCAATATGGTGAGGATGTACCGTTTGATTTGCATCCTTTGATTAGAAGCAGAGAAGCTTGCATTAAATCATCGACCTTGGCAGTAGACTTGGCTAAAAAGTTTAATACTAAGCTTAATGTGCTGCATATTACTACCAAGGATGAGTTGCAATTATTTGCTGAGAATAAAAATACCCCACTTGCTGATAAGCGCATTACTGCTGAGGTTTGCGCGCATCATTTATTCTTCTCACGTAATGACTATCACACACGAGGTGCTTTAATCAAATGCAATCCTGCGATCAAAGAAGAAGAGGATCGTTTGGCATTGTTACAAGCTGTCAATGATAATGTATTAGATGTTATTGCTACGGATCACGCACCTCATACTTGGGCTGAGAAGCACCAAAGCTATTTCAAAGCACCGTCTGGCTTGCCACTGGTGCAGCATGCATTATTGTCATTACTTGAGCATTATCATCAAGGTGTTTTTTCATTGGAAAAAGTCGTTCAGAAAACATCACATGCACCAGCGACAATCTATCAGGTTCAAGAGCGTGGCTTTATCCGTGAGGGTTATTGGGCTGATTTGGTATTAGTGGATCTTAATGCGCAAAACCATATAAGTGATGTTGCAGCAAAATCAAAATGTGGTTGGTCACCATTTAGTGGTTTGAGCTTTTCATCAACCATTAATAAGACATTTATTAATGGTGTTTTGAAATATGATCATGGGCGCATTGTTGCTGATAACCTGGGGGTTAGTTTGGATTTTGCTAAGTTTTAAATTTTGGATTGAATTATTTATGTTTCGGTTGAGTTAATTTATCACTGCTCTTTTGATTAGCAGTCATCCAGTAGAATCCGTAGTAAATCATGTCGTTACTCCTTGATGTGTATTTATTGATGGTTGCTGTTTGTTTTGTCCGACTTTGACTGCTTAAGTTCTTGTTCTATCTGCTCTTGTACTAGCCAGTGCATCATGTAGTAAATCATAGTCATCCTTAATATGGGGGTGCGTTGATATGTCGCTATTATGCAGTCTAAAAATTTAAAATGCAGTTTCAAGGATGTAATTGACTGTATTGATTTTGATACATTTGTTGATATTAAGCGCCCTGGTTAAGCGTGGCTGTCGAATGCTCATAAACTGCCAAGCAACTAAATATTGCAAAATAGTCAGTGATAAGTATATTAAGGCTACTATAGGAATAAGGTTGTGTAAGTTAGTGAAGATGAATGACTATAATTTTTTTGATGTTGCGATTGAGGCGTCGGCACTTAAGTTTGGTGAGTTTACGTTAAAATCTGGGCGCATTAGCCCCTATTTCTTTAATGCAGGGCTGTTTAATCATGGCAAGACCTTGCATCAATTAGCGGAGTGTTATGCAGCTAAATTAATCGAAAGTGAGGCGCAGTTTGATGTATTATTTGGTCCTGCTTATAAAGGTATCTCGCTCGCGGCACTTGTTAGCTCTATTTTATATAGTCGCTATGGTAAAGATGTTGGGTTTTGCTACAACCGTAAAGAGAAAAAGGATCATGGCGAAGGAGGTGTGCTTGTTGGTGCTGATATCAAGGGCAAAAAAGTATTAATTATCGATGATGTGATTACTGCGGGCACTGCCATTAAAGAAGCTATTGATATTATTAAAAATCATGGTGGAACCATTGAAGGTGTTTGTGTTGCATTAGATCGCCAAGAAGTGGCTCCTAATCAAGAGATATCAGCCGTTAAAATGGTTGAGAAAACTTACCAATTTCCTGTTTATGCCATTGGCGGTTTAAGTGATTTAATCGATTATCTTCAATCAAAAGGTCAGATTGAACATGTGTTAATTGAATGTATGAAAACCTACCAACGAAAGTATTCAGTGGCGCAAAAATAAGCTTTGGCTTTGCTTGTTGTTTCTCAAAAAAGCATGTATTATACGCCCGTTGCTAAACTGTCACGATATTTTTTTATGATTAAACATATGAAATGTCACATGGGAAGTTTAACAAAAGAAATAAATCTTAGGAGAAAATACTATGTTAAGCACCGAGCAAAAACAAACGATCGTTTCTGAATATCAACGTTCAGAAGGCGATACGGGCTCACCAGAAGTACAAGTTGCGTTATTGACAGCGCGCATTACCGGGTTGCAAGGACATTTTGCATCACATAAACAAGATTTCCACTCAAGACGTGGTTTATTGCGTTTAGTTAGTCAGCGTCGTAAGCTTCTTGACTATTTGAAGAGCAAAGATATCGAGCGCTACCGCGCATTGATCGCACGTTTAGGTTTACGTAGATAAGATCAAAGATACGACACACCGCAAAACAATGATAATAAGGTACACACGTGAAAATATTTAAAGAAGTCTTTCAGTTAGGACAACATCAAGTAACGTTAGAAACGGGATCGATGGCGCGTCAGGCGGCAGGTTCGGTTTTGGTTACTATGGGCGACACCGTTGTATTGGTAACGACTGCAGCGCGAAAAGAGGCTAAAGAAGGTATAGATTTCTTCCCATTGACAGTCAACTACCAAGAAAAAGCATACGCAGCAGGTAAGATTCCAGGCGGGTTTCCACGTCGTGAAGGGCGTCCAAGTGAAAACGAGACATTAACGGCTCGTTTGATTGATCGTCCATTGCGTCCGTTGTTTCCAGAGGGTTTTTACAATGAGGTTCAAGTTGTGGCAACGGTATTATCGTATGATCCTGAGGTACCGCCGGATATTCCAGCGCTGATCGGTGCTTCGGCTTCGTTGGTGTTATCTGGGGTGCCATTTGAGGGTCCTGTTGCGGGTGTGCGTGTCGGCTTTATTGATGGGCAATATGTTTTAAATCCATCATTTGCCAAGCTAGATATTTCAGAGTTGGATTTAGTTGTTGCCGGTACCAAAGATGCCGTATTGATGGTTGAATCGGAAGCCAAAAGCTTACCAGAAGATGTAATGCTTGGCGCTGTTTTATATGGTCACAAAGAAATGCAAGTGATCATTGACGCGATTAATCACTTAGCGAAATATGCTGCTAAGCCGCGTTGGGAATTTATGCCACAAGCGGAAAATAAAGCATTAAAAGAGCAGATTAAATCACGTTTTTACAGTGAGATTAAAGCGGTTTATCAAGAAACTGAAAAACAAAAACGTGTTGAGGCAATCAATCAATTACGCAAAACAGTGGTTGAGACTGTTATTGCTGATGAGACTGAATTAGAAGAAGTTTCTGTAGAAGAGATTAAAACGATTTTCCACGACATTGAAAAAGAAGTCGTTCGTAAAAATATTTTAAGTGGTTTGCCACGCATTGATGGTCGTGATACACGTACAGTGCGTCCGATTAATGTGCGTACGGGTGTTTTGCCTAAAGCGCATGGTTCAGCTTTGTTCATGCGTGGTGAAACACAAGCATTAGTCGTTACAACTCTAGGTAATGATCGCGATGCACAGTTGGTTGAAACATTAGGTGGTGATAAGAAAAACCGCTATATGTTACATTATAATTTCCCGCCATATTCAGTGGGTGAAACGGGGATGATTGGCACACCTAAGCGCCGTGAGATCGGTCATGCCAATCTTGCTAAGCGTGCGACACAAGCCGTTTTCCCAAATGAAGATGCTTATCCTTATGTTATTCGTGTAGTGTCTGAAATTACGGAATCAAATGGCTCAAGTTCAATGGCAACCGTTTGTGGTTCATCATTATCAATGATGGATGCTGGCGTGCCGTTGGCTGCTCCTGTTGCGGGTATTGCAATGGGGCTCATTAAAGATGGTGACAAGTATGCCGTATTGTCCGATATTTTGGGTGATGAAGATCATCTAGGTGATATGGACTTTAAAGTAGCCGGTACACGCTACGGTGTGACCGCTTTGCAGATGGATATCAAAATCAAAGGTATCACGCGTGAGATCATGCACGCAGCATTGGAGCAAGCCAAAGAAGGTCGTTTGCATATTTTGGGCATTATGAATGAAGTGATTTCTGAATATAAAACAGAAACCTCTGACAATGCACCACAAGTTGAAGTCATTACAATCGATCCAAGCAAAATCCGTGATGTGATCGGTAAAGGTGGAGCTACGGTTAAAGGCATTACCGAGAAGACGGGTGCCTCAATTGATACCTCTGATAATGGTGATGTGAAGATTTTTGCCAAGAGTCGTAATGCATTAAATGCTGCTATTGAAGAAGTATTGGCGTTAACAGCTAGTGCTGAAATTGGTCAAACCTATAGCGGTAAAGTCGTTAAAGTATTAGACTTTGGCGCATTTATTAATATTCTACCAGGTAAAGATGGCTTATTGCCATTTGCTGAGCTTGAAAGTATTGGTGTTAATCCAAATACGATGGCAGAAGGCAAAAGCATGAATGTTATGGTGCAAAATATTGACCGCATGGGCAAAATCAAGCTTGTGCCAGTTCAATAAATAAGGGAGCAAAATGAGCGTTCAACAAGCACAGCCGCTTAATTTTACTGATGCAGCTGCTTTGAAAGTAAAAGAGCTGATCTCAGAAGAAGACAATAACGATTTGAAGTTGCGCGTATATATCACCGGTGGTGGTTGTTCGGGTTTTCAATATGGCTTTACCTTTGATCAAGAGCAAAAAGAAGATGATATGATCTTTGAAAATCATGGTGTTTATTTATTGGTTGATGCGATGAGTTTTCAATATCTTGTTGGCGCTGATATCGACTATAAAGAAGATGTTGAAGGTGCTCATTTTATTATTCGTAACCCGAATGCCAAAGCCACTTGTGGTTGTGGTTCTTCTTTTTCTGTTTAAATTTCTTTGTCTTAATATATATTCAATATAGAGCATAAGTAATAATGCAAATATTATCAGATGCTCTTTGGATTCTCAGGCTTAATCCGAATGCTCATTATTGCCAGAGAGCCATTGTTTAGTAACGTTGCATAAAAAGGTTCATCATCTCATACCTCGCCCCTTGCGGGAGAGGTCGTGCAGCTAGGCTGCACGGGTGAGGGGGATTTGATTTATTACTTGATAACTACTTATGTATAATGGTGAGCGTATTAATATAGGGCGTATGCAATACGCCGCTACACTTAAAGGATATGCATAACCACAGGGCTTATGCGATATGCCCCTACGGTTTATTTGCATAAATCGCACTCATTTTACGTAGTTCCCACGTATAAAAATAACCTTAATTAAGATTATAATTGCTGCTAACGGCAACGCTATGTAGGTGCGAAATTTATTGTGAAATTTTTGGCAAAGTTATATTGTGGAGTGTTTTCACTAATGCTTGTAAGTTGTCAAAGCTTGCAAGCTAGTGATCAGTTAGATTTTTTAGTTATGAGTGATATTCACTTAAATATAAGAAAAGACAAGCCGATGCAGATTATGCCAAAAGGTTATCATTCATCAAATGATTTGGATGCTAAAACATATCAATCTTTCATGCAGCAAGTCAATCAACATGTAAAGCTGACTCATATTAAAAAGCCCAATTTTATATTGTTACTAGGTGATTTGGTGGGGCATAAAATGCGTAATATATACATGGATAGGCAGCAGTTTGTTCATGAGAATCAATCGGCAGTTTACAAAATATTGATGAGAGAGTTCCCTAAGACACCGATTATTAGTGTTTTTGGTAATAATGATAGTTTTGAAAAAAATTATGGCAGATTTACGTACCAAGGCAATAATATGTATCAAGTGATTAAGGGGGTGGGCTTTAAAAATGGATTGCTATCGACAGGGAAAGTGTGTGATAAAACTCGAATTTACCCATGCCTTGACGTTGATAAGATAAATGAAACGGATGGGTATGGTGTAGTTAAAATTGCGCCAAAACTTGAGATTTTAGCACTAAATAGTGTGATGTTCTCAGTTGAACATTCATTACGATCAAAAGAGGATGTTGCTAAAATCCAAAGGCAGTTGGCGTTTGTTAAAATGGTACTGGAAATAGCCAAAGCCAAGCAAAATAAAGTAATTATTGCAATGCACATTCCAGTGGGATTAAATATTTATGATGGTAAAGATTTTTGGCATAAAAATGAAGCCAAAGAGTTTATGAATTTGCTTAACCGTTATGAAAGTGTTATCGCTGGTGTTTTAGTGGGGCATACACATATGGAGGAGTTGAAAACCCTTAAACTTAAGCATCGATTGCTAGGAGAGTACTTTACTGCAGGACTGTCAACTTCCCATGGCAATCTGCCATCAGTTAAAACCTTTCATTTGATAAATACAAATAAAACATGGCGAATTGAGGATTATACAAGTTATGCTTTTAGTCAGGCTAGTAACCGAGTGATAACGCCAAATAGCTCAGTACTTTACTTAAATACCGTGTATTCATTTAAATCTAAGTTTTGTAAGGATGCAGCAGGTGATATTAATCAGTGCCTTGATTCTATGAACTTTCATCAGTTATTGCCATTAGTAACGCTACACAACCCAAACTATCCACATTATCGTTATAAGTGTTTTGACTGTTTCAATTATGGTTAATCCGCTACTCCATAAGGAACTCTAATGAACAAAACAGAGAGTCATAAAAAGCATATGATGCTTGCTTATAAAATGGCATTAAAAAGTTACCATGAAGGTGGGTTACCAATTGGCAGTGTTCTTGTTATAAATGGTGAAGTAGTTGGGCAAGGACATAATCAAAGAGTTCAAAAAGGCAGTTCTATTTTGCATGGAGAAATGGATTGCTTGGAAAATTCAGGTAGATTGGCTGCCACTGATTATCAGAATGCAATTTTATACACGACACTTTCTCCTTGTAGCATGTGTTCAGGTGCAATCCTCCTTTACAAAATACCAATGGTTGTAATAAGTGAGAGAGAGAATTTTTATGGTGCTGAAGCGCTTTTAACTCAAAATGGAGTTAAGATTTTGTGTTTGGAGGATAAAAAATGTACGGCATTGATGACAAATTTTATGGATGAAAAGCCTGAATTATGGAGTGAAGATATTGGCATTTGAAATTATCATTCTTATTGCTAGGTAATGAATCAAGAATAAGTTGCATCAGCTAGCACCTCTCCCCCCCTTGTGGGAGAGGTCGTGCAGCTTAAGCTGCGCGGGTGAGGGGGTAATTGAAGCTCAACTTATTTTTTCATTATTACTAGCTGTGTTATGTGTAGAAGTTATATATCATGAAACATCATGCATTTAAAAAGCAGCACAATTTAATAATTGCTTTAGGGGTTTTGGGTCTTTTTTTAAGTATTATTGCATTGCCTGTAATTAACGTTGTCATTAAGAATGCTCTGTTTGTCTTTTCTAATATTTTTTTAACGGGTACTGCAATTTACGATAAAGAAAGACCATTCATTTTAATAAATGGCGCTGTTTTAGTCATCTCACTATTGATTCTTATCAATGTCCCAGCAGTTATAATTGTGGGATTTTGTATCGTAATATCCCTATGGGGTGTCATTTATTTGTTTAAGCTATATAGATTAAACGTATATTTTATAATGGCTAGCATGGGATTTATAGCGCTTAACCTTGGCACGCTATTTAACTTTATTAGTTTCCAAAAACAGCTTCATGTTAGTTGCAGGCGTCATGTTGATGATTTATGGCAGTGCGACTATAGTCAGAGGATATATTAGTGGATGGGTTTTTGCTATTCTAAACTTAATATTTGCAATAGTAGCGTTGTATTCAATCTAATCCCCTTATATTTAGTGTATTTTCCACGTGTTTACTCAAGTGATTTGAGGGTAGAATCAGCGTTTTCGTATTGAATTAATAAATGTTACTATGACATATTCAAAAAAATTACCGGTAATTGCAGCGGTCTCTGGCAGTCTTTTAGAGTGGTATGAGTCCTCGCTTTACTTGTACTTGTCACCAATTTTGGCAGTGCTATTTTTTCCATCAAAGAGTGCTTTGATCTCGTTGATGTTAGCCTTTTTTGTTTTTATGAGTGGCTATTTTATTCGTCCGATTGGTGCTTTTGTTATGGGTGCTATGGCGGATAAATATGGGCGCAAAAAAGTGCTTATTCTAACCCTTATTGTAATGACAAGTTGTGCGGTTGTGATTGGTTGCTTACCAACGGCGGAGCACATTGGTGTCTTGGCAGCTGTATTTTTAATGCTGTTAAGATTGGTTCAAGGATTTAGTGTGAGTAGTGAGTTAAGCGTGTCTGCTGTTTTTTTAGCTGAACACGCTACACGAAAAGACAAAGCGTTCAAAGCAAGTTTGCCAATGGGGACAGCCTTCTTAGGCGTACTAATCGCAGCCGCAACGGTTTATGTATTGAGTATGGTGTTTACGCAGTCACAAATGTATGAGTATGGTTGGCGTATTCCTTTTTTATTGTCATTTATCTTTGGCATGCCAGTGTTGTATTTTAGAATAAAAACGCCTGAATCTACAGTTTTTGCCAATGCAAAAAAAGAGCAAAGACCTGCATTATTAGCCATTAAAACAGCAAAAATACCAATTATAAAAGCAACTTTATTAACTGCGGTTATGGCAATGTGCAACTATATTTTGGTAGGTTACTTCCCAACCTATAGTGTGCAATTTGCTAAATTGCCATTGAGTTTTTCTTACACAATTAATTTTATGGCCTTGGGGCTGCTTATCCTTCTCTTCCCCTTAATTGGTTGTTTAGCCAGAAAATACTGTTACGTAAAACTGTTCAGACTAGGTATAGTGATAGTTATGTTATTGGTTTTTCCGGTGTTTTTTCTGCTGCAAAAAAACACTATGCTATCTGTTTTAAGTGCGCAGATTTTGTTTGCATTTGCTGCCTCGTTTGTAACAGCGCTATTGCCGGTAGTCTTAATGGATATGTTTAAGTCAGGCATTATTGCAACAGGCTCTGCAGTAGGCTATAACCTCGGGCAGGCAATTTTTGGCGGTACGATACCTATGGTAGCTTTATGGTTGTATAGCAAAACAGGTAACGCTGTTTCAATTGCGATTTATATGGCGATTGTCTGCGTATTTGCTTTGACCGCATCGCACAGGGTGAAACCTTATAAACTAAGTTATTAGGAGTGACAATTGGCGTTATGGTAAAAGCAAGCAAACCTCAGTTTAAATCAATTAAACTAACCTTAGTGGTCAGTGTCTTTTTATTGTACTACTGCTTTGACTATTTATTGCAAATTTCTATCAGTACTTTGCTGCCTACCATTCAATTTGAGTTAGGTTTAAGTCTTGTTCAGCTTGGCACACTAGGCGCAATTTTTTTTGTCAGCTACATTGGTTTGCAGATTCCTGACGGACATATGATTGATTACTTTGGTGCAAGATATGTTGCTATTGTAATGAGTGTTTTCTGCTTATTAGGCGCTGTGGTTATGTCTTTGATAAACACCTATTCGGGTTTATTAATGTCGAGGTTACTCATAGGCGTTGGTTCAAGTATGGCATTTGTTTGCGCCGTTTGTGTGATAACTCAATATACAGCGATTAAATATCATTCACTACTAATTAGTGTATTGCAGGCTTTTGTGGGCATAGGTGCCATTTTAGGACAAACCCCTATTGCTTACCTGACTCAAATATATTCATGGCAACAAATTGCATTTGTTTTAGCAGTGATAAGCTTGCTATTTGTTGTTACCTTTTTGACGTTACCCAAAAGTGACAAAATGCTCAGGGGAGCAAGGGAGTTCCATCCAAGATATTCACAGAATCTCTGGCACGCTGCAAAGAAGGCAGTGTGTAATAAGCTTCACCTGCAGCTTGGTTTTGCGGGTTTTGTGGCATGGTCGCCAGTGGCGTCATTGGCTGGATTTTGGCTTATTCCTGCGTTTAAGTCATTACGACATATTGCTGAAGTAGAGATTAGTCTTTTGCTTTCCATGTTTTGGCTGGGTTTAGCTATCGGTGCGATTTTAATGCCTATAGTTTCAGAGTGGCTAAAACAAAGAAAGCCAATATTGACCTATGGTTTTTTATTACAGTTTATTGCTTTTATATTTACTTTCTATTTAGGTGATAGTAGTTTGCTTTGGGTGATTATAGGACTGTTTTTATTAGGTTTTATTGCGCCAATTCAAGGGTTTGTGTTAGTTATTGCCAAGGATGCCTCGCAAGAAAATTTTGGATTGGTTGGTGGGATATTAAATTTATTTGGCGCGGTAAGTGGTGGTATAATGCAGTTTCTCGTAGGTCTATTATTGAGTCTATGTACCTCGTTTGTAGAGAATCCTTATTTTTGGGTGTTATTAATTTATCCGATATTGTCATTAATTGCATGGTTTACGATTAAGTTTTATTTAAAAGAAACCTATCAAACATGAGCAGTAGTTAAAATTAAGTGATGATAAATATTAATATTGGCGGATTAAATTACTTTTCGTGACATCAACTAAATAAAAACTGGCTATGTTCATCGATTCATCCATTGATGATGTTAAGTGGTTTCCACGTATTGCTCCAGTCGTTATGTCTGTAATTTACTTATATCTTCTTTTTTTAGGAAGATGAAAACTTATTTTATCAATTCTAATTTTATGGGGCAGAATATGCAAAAATATTTTTATAATAATGATGTGTTGTTAGCTAACAGTATAGTTTTAAAATTATTTCTATTCATGGTGGGTTTCTTTTCGATATCCACGCTTTCTTATGCAGGTGGTTTTACTTTTAGGTTCCATAATAAAACCAGTAATTACTGTTTTTATAATTTTGGATCAACCGTTGCTGACAGTAATGTTACCAATGGAAATGTTATTTGTGATAGTTCAGAATGCCCGATGAATAGTGATACAGGTAATCGTTATTTGGATTTAACTAAAAGCAATATGCCAGCAAGTCATCCAAAGTTAATCTTAAAGCCTGGGGGGGCTTTATCATTGACCTTTCCATCGGATACATATAGTTTTGTGATGGTTATTGCAATTGGTCAATATATCGGCGGCAAATGTATAACTTCTCACGAAAACCAGTTATATCAATATCGTCCGTCAATGACGATATTGGCGCACTTCCCTGCTTCTTCTAGAAATACATTGTACGTTTTGGGTACAAAGTATTACCATGACAGTGAACGTAACGATGATGGCAATTCATTTCCAATTGCTTGGAATCATAGTGAACAGAGGAATGAATGGAAGTAAGATCTGTATGCTTATGCTTATCCTTCATTAGTTAAGCTACCATTTCAGGTCTATTTACCAAATGGGTATGATTATGGGAGTACCTCGACATCAATAGATATCGAAATGATTAATTAACGATGCTAATGGAGATGATAAAGCGATGAAAAAATTACATTATATACTTAAACTGATATTGCTGATGAATTTTTATATTTTACCTACAATTACATTTGCTGTTGATTATCACCGGATATATAACCAGTTTTATGATGCATACTATGATCCATATCGAACTGCCTCAGTAGAAATTGTAAATGATACAATGAGTAAGTGTTTTGGTCATTTTACTTATGTTAATGCAAAGGATGAACCTGGTAAGGCAATTCCATTTCAGCGAAATCAGGAAATCAAACCAGGTGAGTCAATGACAGCTTTTATGTATCCTCCCTCTGGTTATTCCTTTAATGAGTTAGTTCAGGCACAGGTTGGTAAGTATAACGACCAGGGTGACTGTGTTTTTGATGATGCTAACCATGATATGATTGAGGTGCCAGTTCACATAAGAAGTGTGACAGGACACAATCACTGCAATGCTAATGTACCAGACAATATTTTATATAACACTAATTCTGATGAGAGCGCCGGAAGAATTATTAGATCACAAGGAGATACACAGGGGAATGATTGTCCAGGAAGCGGTAGATCAGGTGAGAATATTTCCTATACAGTTTATTTGCACGATAGAGGGACATCTTATTTTGGTTGGACGAAACCAGCAGAGAGTGTATCTGTAGCTGATACTCAGAGTTTAGAGGTATAGTGATATGAATAAAAAAGTGATATCCGTTGTAATGTTATCTGGCCTGCAATTTACACAGTTGTGTTTTGCATCAGTCAGTAATTTGCCAGCGGTGACGGTAAGGCATGATAAGGTTGAGGTGACCTTATTATCAAAAGGCCATGCTGATGCTCATCGTATGAATGATCTTAACGATGAATCTGTTGCTCAAAAGAAGCAACACAAGCAATCGCAGGTAAACTTGAATGCAAGTGGTGATGCGGATGGTAAGAAAGCGGCAGCCAGTAATACGGAAGCTAAAAAAGCATTTGCGAGCCCCTTTGATGTTACGGTTAATCCGGTAACGGGGACAGCGTCAGCAAGCATCACCTTGCCAAATGTAAGTGCGTTTTCTGCATCGTCACCGTCGATGAGTTATGACTCCGGTTTTGATCTTTCTTATTTTGGAGGAGATGGTCGTTTATTAGGTTTGCCAAAGCATATGTTTTTTAGTGATATTCCCTTTATTCTGCAGAAAGAGAACCGGTATGTTCTCTATATCAAAGGGGCTGGTACTTATTATAATCCTAATTACAGCAGTATTTCGACTGATGGCAAGACACTGATAAAAAGCAACCTTGTTTATGGGGCAAGTGCGTTGTATAAATTAGATAAAATAGCAGGCGATCTTCATATTTATAATGCTGAAAAAGATGCATTTACAACGGTAAATTATCACTGGGTCATTCGTTACAAAACGGGTCAGCATATCTATTTCTCAGACAAAGGTCTGGCGGTGGCAGTGACGGATGACAGGTATGTGGATAATCAGAAATATAATCAATATCACAGCCTTCAATACATCTATGCATCTCAAGTCAAAAATCCACTCTACAATAAATTAGTTGGCATTAAAGATGCATTGGGTGAGATTCAATTGAGTTGTGATCATAATAACATCAATATACATTATTTGAAAAACGCTAGCGGTGATGCTTATCAGGCTCAGTTAAAGCTCAATTACGACGGTTCACTACATTCTTTTGCTAATACAGTTGGTAAAGAGTACAGTGCTGTAAATGCTGCTTCAGAGGTATATAACCATGTGATTTTTAAATACGATCCTAATTATGACAATCTTCTTCAGCAGGTAACACAGGGTGTATCGCAAGGCTTATCAGGTAATGCTACGACATGGCTTAAGGCTATTACAATTAATTACGAGGATGGTTCGCGTATTGGTTCACCTGTTCCCATTGTCAATAAGGTGACACATGAGTCGTTGTTAGATGCAAAGGAACAAAACACATTAACCTATCAGTATCATGGAGCATATAACAACGGTTTGAAGTTTGGCGAGGATACCATGATGGAGGATCCTACTGGTGAGCCGGATAAAGTGATGTATAGTCGAACAGTTATTGATGGAGATTTACAGACAGTCAAGCGTTATAACTACCTAAGTAATGCGATCGAAACACTTACTAGAAGCTGCAATAGTGGAGGGAGTTGTGATCTTTTGTCGAAACAGCGTTTGATTTATCCCGCGCCTGTGAGCTATGGATCACGCAAGGTTTTGCCAAGTGATTTCAGGTTACCCATCACAACGGAAACGATTACCTATAATAAAGCAAGTCAACCTGTTTTTTATCAATTACAACAAAAAGCATATAATGATTATAATCAAACTACGTCATCCAAGGTATATGCGCCAACAGCCTGTACGAGTGATGATTGTATTGCTAATAAAACAGGAGAACTGATTTACGAGGAAAGCACTGTTTATGACAGTGATAATCATCTGTTACCGCAACGCAAAACAGTGAAGGATTATTTGGCGACAAACGATGGCGCTCAAATGGTACGAGTTTTGCAAACGGATTATACCAATGCCGATGGGTTATTGGTAAGAAAAGAAGAAAAAAGTGGTTTTGGATCTTCTGATTTAACGACCGACAGAACCATTGGTTATCAGTACAGTACGCTAAATCATTATTGCTCTGCAGAGGGTATTCCCACAGATCAATCACTGAATATTTCAACGCATGATTATGTAAAAGCACCCGGGTTACTATGTCAGGAAACAATTCAAGCTGATAATAAATCATTGACGTATTATTCCTTTTACCTGCAGCAGGCTCATGCTTCACAATATCCAGATATTATTACTTATAGTAGTTCCCCTTATAGTGATAAATATGTATTTGGCTCAATTAAGACAGATGGTTTTAATAATTCCGTATTGAATGAGGTTAAGCCCTCAGGCTTGATGACGACTATGCAATATGATGTTAGTGGTCGAAAATTACGTGAAACAAAACCTAATGGCTTAAGCAATCGTTGGTACTATGACGATCGTCAGAATACGATTATCCAGATAGATAGTGTAGGCAATGCCCAGAAGCGTTATTTGGATACGGCTGGACATGTTATTAAAACAGAAATGTTGAATAAAGCGGTGCAGAACCCTATAACCGCAGGGGCTGGTTCATGGAGTCTGATTTCTGCAATAAGCTATGATTATCAGATTGGGCAGCCTGTTTTAAGCCAAGATCGTTTTGGTAATGACACGGTTTATAGCTATGATGAGTTTTTACGCCCTGCTGGGCAGATAAGTTATTGGGGCGATCATGAAACAGGGAAAATCAAAAACGCACTGCATTATGCGTACAATGCGGTTTGTGGCAGTGTTCCAGGGTTTGATGACTCGCTATGTTATATGACGCAGCAGGCAAGTCTTAACGCAACAACTTATCAAAAGAGTTATAGCTGGTTAGGTAAGGAGATTTATCGTAAAAGCTACGCGAATGGTCAGCTTAAGCAGAAGTTTGCACAGAGCTTTGACGGATTAGGTCATACGTTAGTGCAAAAAAGTTTTTATATAGGGCAATCAGAGGATACAGCTAAAGTTAGAAAGAAAGTAATCGATAGCTATGACGCTCAAGGTCGGTTGACAAAACAAAGTATGACGTTGGCAGATAAGCCTTATAGTCAAGTGACCTATCGCTATGATGATTTTAGTAATCAGATTATGCAGGCTCAGTTATTTGATCCTGCAAATACATCTGAGGTCTTTTTTAGCTCTCCTATTACGCACTTTAACATACAGGGTCAGGCAACAGGCGTCTGCTATGACAAAGGTAAGATTTGTAAAGCTTATCAGTATGATGAGGATGGACGACTTGCTCAGGAGACGGATTACAATGGTAATGTAACAAAATATGCCTATGCTAATCAGAATGATTCAGATAAGGGCAGACTTGCCGGGATGCCTTACAAAGTGGAGCATTACACGCCAGATAATAGACTGGAGTTATCACTAAGCAGTCGATATGATCAACACACAGGGCAAATAAGTCATCTTCAGTATCTATCAGATCATGGCATTCATGGAAGTATTGATTACCAATATGATTTTCAGGGGCATGTAACTCAGGCGACTTACTCAGGAGATATGCCATCACAGACAGTGACAGATGAATATGATCCTGCAACGGGTCTTTTGGTAAACCATGAAATTAATCACAATAAAATTCACTATGTCTATGATATGGGGAGATTAACGACGCTAAGCAATAATTATGGCGATTCGGTGAGCTTGTCATATAATGATTACAGTGCAGACAATCCGTTGATTTCGGGCTTATCAAAAAGTATTTCTTATACTGCAAGCAATCCATCGACGAGCATTACCCAACAATTTAGTTATGATAAGGAAGGGCGAGAACAACAAAACCAGTATCTTAAAGATGGTAATATCTATCTCACAACGGAGAATACCTATAATGCGTATGACAATATTATACAAAAAAATGTTTCTGCAGCAGATGGTACGGATGATAACGTAAACAATGTAACCAATTACACTTATAATGCGCTGGATCAGTTAATGCAAAGCAGGGTTAGTATAGCAAAGGAGACGCAAGCGCAACTGACACATCAATATCGTTATGATATTTTGGGCAATATGGTTGAGGATATTAGTAATCATAGAGATATCGAATATGGCTATGATTTGAGCCGTCTGGGGCAGTTGAAGACGGAGTTAGATAAGACAAATAATATTACCAAGACCTACGCCTATGATAATAATGGTAATTTAACGCATATTAACAATGCGCTGATCTATATGTATGACAGCATGAATCGTTTAAAGACTTATGTCAGTGAACAAGGTACGCAAACAGATTATGCGTATGATCCTTCAGGGCAAAGAATCTATAAAGGAAATCAAACGAATGGCATCTATTACTATGATGGTGGTGAACTAGAAAGTAGTAAATCAGGTGACAGCACTGCTAGTTATCTGGGGCATTTTATCCGTTACTATAAGGATAACGGTCAGATTGAGAAACAGTTATTGCTTTCTACAGGTAGAAACTCTCCCGCTGATTTTAATCTCAATACGGGGAAGTCAAACAGTGTCTTTTTAGATGACTATGGTCTGCAGATCGATTTAAAGACAGGGAACAAGCTAAGTGCAAACAGTCACACTCAAAGCACACAGGCGTCATTTGCGTTAAGTGATAACCCATATCAGTATGGTGGCGCTTATTACGATAGCGAGAGTGGGAATTATTATATGCAATCGCGCTATTATTCTCCTGAGCTAAAGCAATTTATCTCCAGAGATGATCGGAATTTAAATCGGTTTGCTGCATTTAATGGCTCGCCGACTATGAATATTGATCCAAATGGGCATGATGCAATTAGTATAGCGTCGTATAGCACATCAGGATTGTCAATACTGCTAGGTGTTTGTGGTATATTACTAACGCCAGAAACTGGTGGGACATCGCTAGCATTAGGTATGTTGAACTATGGACTAGATGTGACTTCTGCTCTTGCAGGACTGTCATCCACAGTGTTGACTGGAATATCCATGTTTAGAAATGGGTTTAATGCAGATGTTAGCAGTATTCTTTTTGCTGTTACCGCGCCATTGGATCTGCTGAATATTGCCAGAGTTACAATGATAACCGCTAGACTAGATAAGAATATTGAAATTTTAAAAGTAGCTTACTCTGAGAAGTATGTGAGAGATCCAGTAGCGAAAATCAAAAAAGCATCGAGGGATAATAGTGAACAATTTTCTACTATCCTAGAACCAGAAAAAAATAGGTATACTACAAATATTAGCGAAAGTAATGTTGATATTAAAGAATCTAAAGATAGTAGTAGTTATGCTAATAAGGAGGATTCTATTCCTGATAATGGTGAGGCAGTTTATAACGATGCTATAGCTAGGTTCGATAATCGTGAGCAATGGTATTTGGTTGTCGATAATGTACATTCTTTGGACATGATGGCTGTGCGCTTGGCTCAGAAGTATATGAAGCTTACTATTGATGAATATCGACTAAACTCTCCGTTAATAGATATAGAACTTAAGGACTTAAAGGCAGAGTATGATATTCTTGTATCAAAAAAGAAAGTCAGCAATTGGTTATTAAGACGTAAATCAAGGGTATTTATAGTAGCGATCAATAAGTTCACTGCTAGTACTTACAGGGTCGATCACCCTAGCAAATGACACTTCAACATATTGAACGACATTTATCTTTGCCGGTTATGAGTAACCTCAGTTCGAAGTTACGGTTTATAAAACACTCAATTTTTTCTGCCCAACAATAGAGATAGGATCAATAACCCATGAAGCAAGGCATGCAATCAAATGTGTATGTACATGCATGTACAGGTAAACGATGTCTTTTATGTCATAACAGTAAACTGGTTTTCAAATGATCAATAAAGTTAACCGTTGTGTTACTTTTGTTGGGTCAATAAGTCTTTAACAATTGCATATACAAGTTCGTGCATATTGCGTATATTCAGCCATAGTGCATAACGTGTATTGCAATTAAAGAGTGAGATGAGCTTTTTTACAATAATTTCTGCTGTTCGAGAAGAGCGGTAAATCTGGGTTGAAATATCTTTATTTGTGATATAGCCATGATAAATAGCTAACAATGTCTTTTTTTCTGATAAGTTGAGCTGACTGATCAATGTGTAAGCTGGATTGGCGATTGTATTTAGTTGAATTGGATTTGCTACCCCAGTGATATTGCATTGATCAATGGCATATTGTTTATCCATCATCATATTGGCAAGTGCATTATTAAATTGCTGGAGAACTGGATATATCTCACCGATAGATATTTTAATATCATGCAAATACTGAAAACCTAAGGTGATAAGGTTAATTGAATTATCTGTATTTAAAATTTTGGCAACAATAATGGGTAGAAACGGGTCGAGTGTCAATGCTAAATTACTAGGCAGGTCTGGGGCTAGTTTTTGTAAGCTGTTATAGTAAAAAAGATGTGGTAACTGAAGTAAATTGTGATAACCATATAATGGATCAGCGCTAATAGGTTGACTATAATGCCAATCAAAGTAATTATGTTGATGAAGCGGAATATCAAATACCGTATCGTCAGGTTTTATAATGTTTAGGTGAACACTGCTAGCGCCTGTTTTCTGAATAAGGTTTTTGACAAGTGAACGAAAAATATGAAAATACTTAGGTAAGAAATGGAAGTAATGGTCGTTGATAAGTATTTCACGCTTGTTAGCCATGATGATGCCCCATTAATTTCTTTGCAATATAGTATCGCATAATTGCATCACTGTGGTTAATTTTTGCTAATAATACATATCGATCTTTGGCACAAAATTTATCTTTGAGACTTGAAATTAAGTCTTCAATTCTTCGAATGGATAGTTGTAAAAATTCGGAGAGTTCCTTATCGCTATATTTATCGCAATACATAGCTGCAAAACAGTCACTTTCAACGTGAGTGAGGGAAATATTTGGTTGAGGTAGCTCATCAACTAATCCCGTAAAGTTAGGATTTCCTCTATAAACCGTATGGCTAATTTCTGCCTGATCAATAAATTTGAGTAAGTGATTCCAGTGTGAGTGCGTTGTTGTTATCGCCATGCTAGTATCTGTTTGTGAAAATATGACGATTTCGATGCTTGCATCAAAGTGATAACGACAATAAAAGTAGGTGTCATCTGGTTTTTTAATTAACTGAGTAATTTCTGCAGGAAGTGTATGTTTAATCGTTTCAAGGTTAAACTGGTGTGGCAATTTTAGTATGGTTTGATAAGAGCAAAAGTACTCATAAAGTTGTTCTAAAGCCTTGATGTCAAAATATTTTGCGATTGTCGTTGGCGCTTTCAGTAATTTTACATAACACTCCGAAATTTCTAATTTTAAATAGATCAAAGGGATGTCAGTTGAAAGCATATTGTTTTCCATTTGAGAAATCACCTTGTATAAATAGTTTTCTAAAACCATATTTCTTATGTTGTAAATACAAAACTGATTTTACAGACAGAAGCTTTGCAATGCAATTGTATAAGTTCTTGCTGGACGCCCTGAGTCGTCAGTGTTTGATGCTGTTGTAACTATATAGTGTTCAAGGAGCGCCCAAAGACTCTGTCAAGGGTGGCTATTACCTGCAATTCAATCAACTTCATATTTGATACCCCATTAGTATTACTAAAATTAATTAAACGAAATCCAAGATAATCATAATGAGCTGCGATAAAGCTAACACAAAAGAACTGGGCTACGTTCTGAGTTGAATAGTAGCTTAAGCTTTAAATGATATCAATCGCCTGATCGATTGTGTGAAAATAATACGTATTTTTCACGCAAAACAATAAAGTCTAAAGTGTCATTATAACTATGCGCTTAAGAAACGTTGGTCTTGCAATCTGTTGTGGACTAATAAAGTTAAGGGTAAACGTGGTGGTGCTAACAAGAGTGATTTGTACAAAATTATTTGAATGTTTGCACTTGATCAATAATATAAATTTGGTTTTGGGTTTAAAGAGGTTTAGTTAAATGTAGGATGATTAATATCTATCTTAAAAGGAGAAAAACAATGATTTCTAAAGCATGGTATCTAATAAAAAAAGCTTTTTGGGGTTATGTACGTTGGAATCGAAAATATACTTATTACCAATTAGCTCCTTATGATTGTCGTCATTATCAAATCGTAGAGCCAATACGAGAGCTTGAAGCGGAAGATTCTCAAAATTACAAAAAGCTTAGTCTCTCTAAGGAAGTGTAAGGAAGTGATTGAAATAATAGGTTATGACGATGTTCCAGCCCATTTCGATTGTGTAAGCGCTGGCTGAGCGTAAGTCGAAGCCTTTATTGAAGTGGGTCTTCCCAAGATTACCCACTTCGACTGATGCTCAGTGCATCGCTTCGACTTACGCTCAGGGTACGACGAGCCCTTTTGAGCAAATATTTAGTCTTAGCCAAATAGTATTTGAGTATATTCCACGTGATAAGTTGTTATGATGTATAGAATAATAACTTTATTGGTTTTAGATTAAATCTTAAGAATATGAAGCAAAGAAAAAAAACAATATTAGTTACCGGCGCAAATCGAGGTATTGGTTTGGAGTTTACAAAGCAATATGCTCAGGCGGGTTGTAATGTGATTGCCGCTTATCGAGGGCGTGGAGAATCTGAAGGATTGCTTGAGGCATATCATGCTAATAAAGATAATATTTTATTGGCAACTATCGATGTGTCACGCTGGCAAGACTTCAAAGAGCTCAAGAAAAAACTCGGGGGAGTGCCAATCGACATATTGATTAACAATGCGGGCGTCTATCCTGAGCAGCACGCCAAGTATGGCATTGAGGATATTCCAGTACAAAATTTGATCGAAGCATTAAGTGTTAATACGGTTGGCGCTTATCGTTGTATTCAAAGTTTTTTACCGAATCTTCTATTAGCAGAAGAGGCAAAAGTTATCAATATGTCGAGTCAGGCCGGCTCGATTTCTGAAACAAAAACAGGTTTTGGTTATTCCTATCGAATGTCAAAAGCAGCCCTTAACATGTTGACGCGAACGTTTGCAGCAGATTATAAAGATATTATTACAGTGAGTTTGCGCCCAGGGTGGGTGAAAACAGATATGGGCGGAGATAATGCAACCATTGAAGTTAGCGACAGTGTTGAGCGCATGATCAGCTTTATTAGCTCTTTAACTTATGAGAATTCTGGTAACTTTTATGACTTAGATGGGCGTATATGCTCATGGTAGTTTTTTAACAATTGCAACGTGCTTTGTTTGAGTAGCATTCAATGAAAAGAGCGCGGCATAATCTGTTCTCTGTACGCAATAAGAACCCTTCCCTACATCCCTCCCTTCCCGTTCTTATTGCGTGCAGTTGCTAGAATCTTTATATGCATAACTTTATCCTCGTCACAAACCATTATCTACAAGTTTCTTGCTTTACATTTTCGGCGTTTCTAATACGTTAAAGTTTGGAAATAGTCCCAGTTATTAATGGCACTACCTTAAGCATTAGCTCGTAAATATAGGCTTTGCAACGAAGTTAAATCAACCATCCCTGATAAAAATGGATTGCCACGCATCCATGCTCGCAATGACACCCTCTGACTTGTCATCCTGAGCCAGGATGGCGTGAGGATCCAATGCGAAGCTGCCATGGATGGTTAGTGATCCTCCTAAAGGTAGTGCCATTAGTCCCAGTTTGAATTTACAAGCGCTACAGAACCAAAATCAATAAAAGTGCACAATCAATTCTATGATCAAGATTTAATGGTGTTAGAATTAGCATAAGTTTATCGTGTTAACTTAAGGAACTATATGAAAGTCGCCTTTATTATTGATCCATTACATACCTTTAACATTAAAAAAGACACCGCTTATATGATGATGTTATCTGTTGCTAAAAAAGATTGGCAACAGTATGTGTTTGAATTAGAAGATATATTTGTCGAGGATGGTGTTGCTTATGGCGAGGGTTATGAGCTGACACTAACCGCGAGTAAAGAACATAACAAGTGGTATCACCTAAACCCAATGGATAAAGTGAAGCTGGGTGATTTTGATGCGATTTTTATGCGTAAAGACCCACCCTTTAATATGGAATTCGTCTACGTCACGTATATTTTGGAAATGGCTGAAAAACAGGGGGCGCTCATTATCAATAAGCCACAAACTTTAAGAGATGCCAATGAGAAGTTTTCAATTACACGTTATCCTGATTTAGCGCCAAAAACGATGGTGAGTCGTTCATTTAAAAATATTAAGCGTTTTATGGATGATTATCAGGATGTAGTGGTTAAACCGCTTGATGGCATGGGCGGCGAGTCAATTTTTCGTATCCAACCCAATGATCCGAATAAAAATGTCATTCTTGAAACCATTACCAAATATGAGTCACAATTTATTATGGTGCAGCAATATCAGCCAGAGATTAAAGATGGCGATAAGCGTATTTTAATTGTTGATGGTGAGCCACTGGAGTATTTGGTGGCACGTATTCCAAGTGGTGATGATAGTCGTGGTAATCTCGCGCGAGGTGCATCAACTTTGGTCAGGAAGCTCACCGCTGAAGAATATGAGATTGGTAGTATTGTTGGCAGGGATCTTAAACAAAGTGGCGTGTTGTTTGCCGGCATTGATGTTATTGGTAACTGCTTGACTGAGATTAATATAACCAGTCCAACCATGACACAGCAGATTTATAGTGAAAGTGGGATAAATGCCACAGATATATTAATGGACGTTGTTGAAGATCGGGTAATGAATCGAAAATAAATAACGCCAACAAATAAGCATAAAATAATAAATAGGAATACATAAAATGACAAAATCAGAAAGCTTATTTAATCAAGCAAAGCAATATATTCCAGGTGGTGTCAACTCACCGGTGCGCGCATTTAAAGGTGTCGGCGGCACACCTAAATTCATTGCCAAGGCAAAAGGCGCTTATGTCTATGATGTTGATGGTAATCAATATGTTGATTATGTTGGCTCATGGGGGCCGATGATTTTAAGACATGCCGATGATGATGTGATTAAAGCGGTACAGGAGCAAGCAACCCTTGGCTTAAGTTATGGTGCGCCATGTGAGCTTGAGGTGAAACTGGCGAAGAAGATTTGTGATTTGATTGATAGCATTGATATGGTGCGCTTTGTCAGCTCTGGTACTGAAGCTACAATGAGTGCAGTGCGCTTGGCACGAGGGTATACCAAGCGTGACAAGGTCATTAAATTCGCAGGATGCTATCATGGTCATGCCGATCAGTTTTTAGTGGCAGCAGGGTCTGGGGCATTAACGCTTGGTGTGCCAAACTCACCGGGTGTGCCAAAAGATACGGTTAAAGACACACTAACGGCATCCTTTAATGATCTTGAGAGTGTGGCTAATTTATTTAAAGCCTATCCAGAGCAAATCGCGTGTATTATTCTAGAGCCAATTGCGGGCAATATGAATTTGATCGAACCAACGAAAGCTTTTTTGCAAGGTTTACGTCAATTATGTGATGAGCATGGTGCTTTACTGATCTTTGATGAAGTAATGACAGGGTTTCGTGTTGGCTTAACTGGAGCACAAGGCTTATATCAAATTACCCCTGATTTAACGACTTTTGGTAAAGTTATTGGCGGGGGTATGCCCGTGGGTGCCTTTGGTGGCAAGAAAGAGATTATGGAGCTTGTTGCACCTGTAGGGGGTGTCTATCAAGCAGGTACGTTATCAGGTAATCCAGTGGCAATGATCGCGGGGTTAGTGACCTTAGATAAGATCTCGCAAGATGGCTTCTATGAGGCACTAACAACCAAAACACAAAAACTTGTTGATGGTTTAAATCAAGTTGCTCAATCACAAAATTTCCCCTTTTTGGCAAAAGCTTTGGGTAGTATGTTTGGGGTGTTTTTCACTGACGCACAAGATATTCTAAGCTTTGATGATGTTAAAGCTTGCGATTTAGCGCGCTTTAATCGCTTTTTCCATTTTATGCTTGAGCGTGGTATCTATTTCGCACCATCGGCATTTGAGGCAGGTTTTATGTCAATTGCTCATAGTGACCAAGATATTGATAAAACAGTTGTATTGTTTGCAGAGTTTCTACAAAAAGAAGCTGTAATTGGCTAACCCCTCATTTTAATTTGATAATATGTTAGGATATATTCCTCCATGCTTTCTTATCGGACACTGGTAAAAAAACTTGAATATAAAGACCTATGTGATTAGGATGTCTAGCAGATTGTGAGCTTATTAAAATAATCCCTTTTTTAAGTGGTCTCATATAACCTAATCATCATAAGTTAAGAAAGTAATATGACAGAGCAAAAACATAAGTTGGTGGCGACACATCTTGGCAAAGCATATCGCTCGCGTTGGGTTGTTGCTGATGTTTCGATGGAGGTCAATACCGGTGAAATTGTCGGACTCTTGGGACCAAATGGTGCGGGTAAAACAACGTCATTCTATATGATTGTAGGGTTGGTGCGGCCAAATCGCGGTACGGTTTTTTTGGATGGTCAGGATATAACGAAGCTGCCGATTCACTGGCGTGCACGTCAAGGTATAGGTTATTTGCCGCAAGAAGCTTCAGTCTTTAGGAAGTTGAGTGTGGAGAAAAATATCATGGCGATCTTGGAGACAAGACGTGAGCTTTCCAAAGAACAGCGCCAGGATGAACTTGAATCGCTATTAGATGAGTTTAGTATTCAGCATATTCGCAATAGTCTGGGGATGAGCCTCTCCGGCGGTGAGCGTCGTCGCGTTGAGATTGCGCGTGCTTTGGCAATGTCACCACGCTTTATCTTGTTGGATGAGCCTTTTGCCGGTGTTGATCCGATTTCAGTGATTGATATTAAGAAGATTATAACGCACCTAAGAAACCGAGGCATTGGTGTATTAATTACCGATCACAATGTACGTGAAACATTGGATATCTGTGAGCGAGCTTATATTGTGAATGCCGGTAAGATGATTGCTTCAGGCAAACCGCGCGAGATTTTAAGTAACGAGCAGGTGCGCAAAGTTTATCTTGGCGAGCAATTTAGAATGTAACTCATATAAGTCATATAAGTTTATGTAAATGGAAACAAATCAATGCACTATTCCGTATTACTTAATGAATCGATTGCCGCACTCGCACTTAAGCCGGATGGTATTTATGTTGATGGCACATTTGGTCGCGGTGGACATTCACGTCAAATTTTAGCAGGTTTGACAACCGGTAAATTAATTGCATTTGATCGTGATCTTGAGGCAATAGAGTATGCCAAAGTGCATTTTGAAAATGATATTGAGAGTGGCAAACTGATCCTTGTGCACGCCCCATTTTCAACAATGACTAAGGCATTAACTGAGCTTGGATTTGCAGACAAAGTTGACGGTGTGTTGTTAGACTTAGGTGTGTCTTCGCCGCAGCTGGATGTGGCTGATCGTGGCTTTAGCTTTATGAAAGATGGTCCGCTAGATATGCGTATGGATCAAACTAAAGGACTTTCTGCAGAAGATGTTCTGATAAGTTATGATGCTGAAGAATTAGCGCGTATTTTTCGTGAGTATGGCGAGGAAAAACATGCTTGGCGCATTGCTCAAGCAATAAAATCTTCACTTGAGAAAGGAGAGGTTCTTGATCGCACTTTAAAATTGGCATCATTAATTGAAAAAACGATTGGCAAAAAGGAAAAAAAACATCCCGCCACGCGCTGTTTTCAAGCGCTTAGAATCTGTGTTAATGCCGAACTTGATGAAGTGACTACGACACTCAACTCTGCTTTTGAAACACTTAAACCCTCTGGGCATTTGGCAGTCATTAGCTTCCATTCATTAGAAGATAGAATCGTTAAGCAGTTTATGACCAAACTGATCAAAGGTGAGGATAACAAATTGCCACGTGGTATGCCAGTCTTGGAAGAGTTTGTACCTAAAGCAAAATGGTGTGTCAAGCAAGGTAAAGCATCTACCAAGGAGCTGGAAGAAAACGTGCGCTCACGTAGTGCGATATTGCGTGCTGTTGAGAGGCTATGATATGACACGCTCTGAAGTACGCAAGAAACTATTTACATCTTTTGTCAAAAGTACCTTTAATGCACGCGTGCTTATTGCTTTTTTGTTATGTGTTTCTCTTATTATCTCGGCATTTATGGTGGTAATCGTGAAATATCATTATAAAGTGGCATTGGATAAAGAGCAGAAACTAATCTATCAGCAAGAAGATTTGCGTGATCAATGGACACAGATTTTGATTGAGCATAGTACCTTGGCGTCGCCCTCACATGTTGAGGAGGTTGCCAAGAAAAATGATATGCGTCTGCCAAGTGTGAAAGAAACAAAAGTGATTCAAAGTAATGCGTAAGATCAAACTAAGTTGGCGATATTATTTTATTATATTAGTCATTGTTTGTGTGCTAGGTTTATTGATTTATAAGCTTGCTCATATGCAAACAGTAGAATATAGCAAGCTTAAAAAAGAAGGGGATAATCGCTCGGAGCGTAGCTTAACGACAACGGCCTATCGCGGTATGATCAGTGATCGCAATGGTAAACCACTAGCGATTAGTACACCTGTGGATTCGATCTGGGTCAATCCGTATTACATTGCAAGTGATGATCCGAGTTTGCGTAAAATTCTTAATATGCTCGAATTGGATAAAACACAACAACAAGCAATTATTTCGCGTATCAAAGCGCGCGAAGGGCGCCATGGTTTTGTTTATCTCAAACGTCAGGCATCACCATTTATCGCACAACAAATCAAAAGCCTAGATGTTAAGGGGGTAAACATTGAACGTGAGTTTAAACGTTTTTATCCTGACGCTGAAGTCATGGCGCATGTTGTAGGTTTTACCAATATCGATGATCAAGGGCAAGAAGGCATTGAGCTGGAATACAATAAATATCTCACAGGTAAGGATGGCACCCGTTCAATTCATAAGGATTTAAAAGGTGGTGTGGCACGTAAAAATGATGATGATAAAGAAGTCAAACATGGCCATGATATTAGTTTAAGTATTGATCGCAAGCTGCAATATATTGCTTATAAGTATATTAAAGAGGGTGTAATTAACAATCATGCGGAAGCTGGATCTGCTGTAGTAATGGATGTTAAAACAGGCGAAGTCCTAGCAATGGTTAATTACCCCTCGTACAACCCTAATAATATGCACGATGCGACACCTGAGAAGCGTCGCAATCGTGTGTTGACAGATGTCTATGAACCTGGTTCTGTGATGAAACCGTTTGCGGCTATTGCAGGGATGGAATCAGGGCAATATGATGTTGACACAATGGTTGACACATCGCCAGGGTATTACAAACTCAATGGGCGTACGGTCAGAGATTTTCGTAATTATGGTGAGATGGATTTACGGCATATTTTAATGAAATCATCAAACGTCGGTATTTCGCGTATTATCTTATCGATTGATGCCAATGCCTTGGGTGATACATTGCGCAAATTTGGCTTTGGACGAGTCACTGAAATAGGGTTTCCTGGAGAGCGCTCAGGCTATGTGCCCAGTCCACGTAAGTGGGGAGACTTTCCCTTGGCAACTTTGTCATTTGGCTATGGTATGAATGCGACAGCCTTACAGATTGCGACAGCTTATAGTGCCATTGCTAATGGTGGTAAGTTGATTCCACCAACTTTATTAAAGCGCAATAAAAAAGAAGACATTAAAGCTTATCAGATTATTAATAGTGACATTGCGGAAAAAGTGGTTGATATGTTAACTTCCGTGGTTGAAGGACTGGGAGGAACGGCTTCTAAAGCGCGTGTGCCACGCTATCATGTCGCCGGTAAAACTGGAACAGTACGTAAAGCAATTGCAGGAGGCTACGCATCCGATAGTTATATGGCAACCTTTGTCGGTATTGCGCCCTCATCGAATCCAGAAATTGTTACTGTGGTGGTGATTGATGATCCGAAAGGGGAAGCGTATGGTGGGGGATCGGCAGCAGCGCCGATTTTTGCGCAAATTACTGAGCATGTGTTAAGAGTGATGGGCGTTCCTACTGATAAGCTTAAAAAAAGCTGATACTGAGCCCTTTGTAAAATTCATTCAAGAATGCTAATTAATGTTTGGTTTTTGTTGTTTTGCTTGTTATATTTCGCGTGAATTATTTTTGTATGCGGCAAGATGCAGCTAGAAAAACTAAGAGTGAGATAAACTAAAAAAGTAATTGCGGAGGAAATAGTCAATGATCGTGGGAATCCCTAAAGAGATTAAAAATCATGAATACCGTGTTGGTCTAACACCAGGTAATGTAGCCGAGTTTGTTTATCATGGTCATACAGTGCTTGTTGAACATAACGCAGGGGATGCGATTGGTTTTACCAATGAAGATTATATACAAGCAGGTGCTAAAATTATGCAAACACCAGCAGAGATTTTTTCTACAGCGGATATGATTATTAAAGTCAAAGAGCCACAACCTAATGAGTGCAAGATGTTGCGTCAAGGCCAATTGTTATTTACTTATTTGCATCTAGCGCCTGATCCATTGCAAACACAGCTACTTTTAGAGTCTAAATGTACAGCAATTGCTTATGAGATGGTAACCGATAGAAATGGGCGTTTGCCATTGTTAACACCTATGAGTGAAGTAGCAGGCCGTCTATCGGTGCAAGCCGGAGCGCACTGTCTTGAGAAAGCCCAAGGTGGCAGTGGTGTGTTGCTAGGTGGTGTGCCAGGTGTCAAGTCAGCAAAAGTCGTTGTTATTGGTGGCGGTGTGGTTGGTTTAAATGCGATTCGTATGGCGATTGGCATGGAAGCACATGTGACTGTGCTTGATAAGTCTTTAGATCGTTTGCGTGAATTAGATGATTATTTTGGACCTAAATTAAATTGTATTTATGCAACCAAAGATAATTTGCAAAAATATGTACAAGAAGCTGATTTGGTGATCGGTGCGGTGCTCGTGCCAGGTGCTGCAGCACCTAAGCTTGTGACTAAAGAGATGATTAAGTCGATGAAAAAAGGCTCTGTTGTTGTTGATGTTGCCATAGATCAAGGCGGCTGTTTTGAGACTTCAAAACCAACTACACACCAAGACCCTACTTATGTGGTTGACAATGTTGTGCATTATTGTGTGGCTAATATGCCAGGTGCCGTTGCCAGAACCTCGACTGTGGCATTAAATAATGCTACCTTAACCTTTGCTTTGGAATTGGCAAATAAAGGTTATCAAAAAGCGATTCATGATAATATCCACCTTGAACATGGCTTAAGTGTTCATAATGGCATGTTAACCTCACTGCCGGTTGCTGATGCGCTTAACATTGCTTATGTTGCGCCAAAAGAAGCCTTAGCTATGGGCGCTCAAACAACTACGGCATAGCCCTGTTATTTCAATGGTGTGAGCAGTGATTTGAAAGCTGTTTTTTTGCGCCAACTCTTCCAATGTTTGATCAAACGCTTCATGATGTAGCTCGGTTTTTTGACCGCACACAGTGCAAATAAAAAGCTGACACATTTTTTGCTCAGGATGGCAGCATAAACTGTAGCGATTACTGGTGTGCAACTTATGAATGAGTGCAGATTGTTGTAGGAAGTCCAAGACGCGATAAATCGACATAATATTATAGCGTTTAGTTGCTTTATTTTCTGTCGTCGTTTTCTCAACTGTCTGTGCTTTGTTTATTAGATCAAGCAGCTCATAGGCACTAATCGGTGATGACTGATCAATAAAAATAGTAAGCACTTCTTTGCGCAAGCGTGTAAGCTTAATGTTGTGTTTTAGACAAAAGTCTTCGATTTTAGCTAAAGAATTTTTGGTTGAGCTCATGATTGTCCCATTATTAACTGTTTGATAAGACCAATGGCATAAACTGCGCAAATAATCATGGTAATACAGAAACTTGCGGGTAAGTTGGCATAAAACGCAAGACAAAGCGCACCCCAAACACTGCCCAGAGATATTATAATGCTAAGTAGCATGCCCTGATAAAAACCATCACTCCATTGAAATGCGCAAGCAGCAGGCCCGATGAGTAATGCAAATACCAATAGTACACCAACAATTTGGCATGCCATGGTTACGGTCAATGCTAAGATGATAAAAAAGATAACAGATAGAAGCTTGTTGGGAATGTTCTTCGCACGTGCAAGTAGTGGATCAATTGAGGTGAAAAATAGTGCTCTTGAGATGAATAGTAATATGGCAATACTAATAAGCGCCATAATGATAAGCGTGATGATTTGCTCCATTGATACCGTTAAGATATTGCCAAATAAGATCGACATAATCGAGCCTGAGTAACCGGTTTGGTAAAGATATAGAAAATAAGCGCCAAGCCCCAAGAAAAAGGTTAATACAATACCAACTGCTAGGTCATTTTTTTTGATTTTATCACCCATAGCACCCATGATGCTTGCGGCAATAATGTTAGAAATGAGTTGCCCGTTCATTGCTGAGATACCGATTAATACGGCACCTGCGGCTCCTGTGAGACTGATGTGTCCCAAACCATGTGCGGCAAAGGCGGCTTTGCGTAGCACAACAAAAAAGCTCACGATTCCGCAGATGATGGCAATTAAGGTGCCAGCGATAAAAGCGTTTTGCATAAAACTATAAGATAACACTGCGATCCTCCTTTAAACATGGCAATTTTTGGCAAAGATGCACATATTGGTTTTTGAAGTGAATAAAGTTATCAAGCTCATGCGCAATTTCATGCATATCATGTGAGATGATCAAAAGTGTTATATTTTGCTTGGCATGAATGATTTTCAGCGCTTGGATAAAGTCTTGTTTGGCTTGAGGGTCAAGATCCGATAAAGGCTCATCAAGTAACAATAATTTAGGATTGTTAATTAACGCTTGCGCAAGATAAATGCGTTTTTTTTGCCCACCTGAAAGGGTTTCAAAGGGCTTCTTCGCATAATTTAAAGCACCGACAAACTCTAAAATATCATGTGCTTTTTGCTCAACACCTTTGCCAAAAGCAGGTAATCCAATTTTGTTAGCATTAAAACTAGACTTGATCAACGTTAAAGCTGAGATATTTGGGTTAAGGTTAAGCTCGCGTTCTTGCGGGATATAACTGATCAATTGATTATTTTTGCCTATTGCCTGAGAAAAAAGTGTTAGATTGCCGGAAATGGGTGGTTCAAAGCCTAGAATAGTTTTAAGAAAAGTGGACTTGCCGGTGCCATTTTCACCAACGATACCTAACCATTGATTTTGATAAATCGTTAGATCGAAAGGTTTGCATAAAGGAGCTTGAGCTGAGTGACCAATGACAAGATCGTTGCATTGGATGGTGGTTGTATCATGCATATTATTAATGAAGGTTTGTCAAAGGGTTGTCTTCTTTGTCTGCCCCTTTGGCGCTTGCCTTTGTTGTATCGCTACTTGTTTGATGAGGCACTGCTTTCACAGCAGATGTTTTGCTGCTGTTATGTTTAGTGGCGGCTGCTTGTTCCAATGCTTTTTGCGTGTCACTAAGATTGGCTTTAAGCCAAGTGATTACATTATCATTTTGCGGCATGGTTTCGCTGACGCCAACATAAGGGATGTTATTGTCTTTGGCAAGCTTTAGCATGTTTTCAGTGACATTGTCATGTACTTGCTGGTTATAAAAAAGTACTTTGACGGTGCGCTTTGTGAATAAGCTTTGATAGTCAGCGAGCATCTTTGGTGAAGCTTCAGCATCATTCATTACCGTCCATTGGAATTTTTGCCCGAGCACTGTAAGCCCTAATGCATCAGCCATGTAGCCAAAGACCGGCTCTGTGGCAGTTACCTTGGTGCCGGCAAAGCGTGCTTTGATATCATTGATTTGACTGTAAACGGTTTGATAACGTTTATCAAAAGTTTGATAGTTTAAATCAAAAGTCTTTTTATGTTCAGGTTCAATTTGGCTAAATATTTCGGTCAGCTTTTTAGCCAGTCTCGGGAAAGTATCTGGGTTGTACCACAGATGTGGATTGTCACCACTTTTAGCATTCATTAAAGTTGCCACATCAATGATAGCGACTTTATTGTTACTGGATTGCGCGTTTAATAACTGCTTCATCCATGGATCATAATCCGCACCGTTATAAATAATAACTTGCGCATCATTGATAGCCACGGCAGTATTGGCTGAGGTAGTAAATAAATGCGGATCAGCATCAGGGTTATTGATGATGCTGTTGGTTTTTACATAGTCACCACCAATTAAGCTTGCGACATTAGCATAAAAGTTTTCAGCAGCCACGACTTTGATATCAGCATATGAACTGCTGATGAGTGCGAGAAAGCCTGTAGCGGTTAATATGATTCGTTTGCTATTTCTATAGAAGGTAGACATAAAATAGTTCCTTAAGATGATAAATCTTTCAGTGTTAACGTTATCCTGCGAAACGTTATAATATATCATTTTTTATTTTTCGCAATGCTTAAAGGTTTTATCTAGCAGATATTGTTCATTTATGCTAGAATCCGCCTCGCATTTTGTCAGTAATATCTGTTTGCAATCACGTTTGCTGTCAGGCTTGGCTTAATGTTTATGTAAAACAACAAGAAACCACACGTTGCTCGACACGCTTTTAGGGTGCCTTTTAAAAAGGTTTAAAAGTGGGAGTAATGGCGGAATAACCCATAATTGGAGAAAAATATGTCTTTAATGAAAGAAATGTTACAAGCTGGTGTTCATTACGGTCACCAAAAGAGATTCTGGAATCCAAAAATGAGCGAGTTCATTTTTGGTATTAATCACGGTATTCATATTATCAACCTAGAAAAGACAGTGCCTTTATTTCAGGATGCTGTTAATTTCGTTGGTAAAGCAGCGTCTAAAAACGGCAAGATTCTATTCGTTGGTACTAAGCGTCAAGCACAAGAAGTAATTGCTGAAGAAGCATCACGTTGTGGTATGCCATATGTTAATCATCGTTGGTTAGGTGGTATGTTGACGAACTATAAAACAATTCGTCAATCCATTAAGCGTTTACGTGATCTTGAAAAAATGCAAGAAGACGGTACGTTTGAGCGTATGACAAAGAAAGAAGCATTACAAAATTCACGTGAAATCGAGAAGCTAGAAAAAGCATTAGGTGGCATCAAAGATATGGGTGGTTTGCCAGATGTTTTAGTGATTATCGATAGTAAAGAAGAGCATATTGCGATTGAAGAAGCTAAGCGCTTAGGTATTCCTGTTGTTGCTGTTGTTGATAGTAATTCAAGCCCTGATGATGTTAATTATGTTATCCCAGGTAATGATGATGCGGTTAAAGCAATTCGTTTTTACTTAAGCAAATTTGCTGATGCGATTATTGATGCCAAACAAGCATCACATATTGCAGAAGAAAAAACAGCAGATGTTTCTGAAGAAGAAGCTTAATTATCAAGTTTATCATTTATAGTTAAAAGTATTAACAATAAGGAATCTAATCAATGGCTACTATTAGCGCACAATTAGTAAAAGAGCTTCGTGAGCGCACTGGCGCGGGCATGATGGAATGCAAAAAAGCATTGACACAAACTGATGGTGATATCGAAAAAGCAGTTGAAGAAATGCGTAAATCAGGTGCTGCAAAAGCAGATAAGAAAGCATCTCGTGTTGCAGCTGAAGGTGTTATCGTAATGGCGCAATCTGCAAACAAAGCGGTAATCGTTGAAATCAACTCAGAGACTGACTTCGTTGCACGTGATGAGAACTTCAAAAAGTTTGCTGATGAAGTCGTTACTGCAGTTGCCAATTCAAATGCGAAAACACTCGAAGAAGTACTTGCTTTAACTTTGCCATGTGGCGCGAGTGTTGAAGAAGCGCGTAAGAACTTGATCGCTAAAATCGGTGAAAACATCAATGTGCGTCGTATTGATGCACTTGAGGGTGAGACGGTTGGCATTTACAGCCATGGTGGTCGTATTGGTGTGATCGTTGCCATGAACGGTGGTAATGAAGAGTTGGCAAAAGATGTTGCAATGCATATTGCTGCATCAAATCCAATCGTTGTATCACAAGATCAGGTGCCAGAAGATATCGTTGCTAAAGAGAAAGAGATCTTTATCGCTCAAGCACGTGAAAGTGGTAAGCCTGATGAGATTATCGAGAAGATGATCACAGGGCGTATTCGTAAGTTCTTGGATGAGCAAAGCTTAGTTGGTCAGCCGTTTGTTAAAAACCCTGATCAAAAAGTCTCAGATCTATTGAAGGCAAACAATGCAACCGTAACTGGTTTTATTCGTTTTGGTGTTGGTGAAGGTATCGAAAAAGAAGAGACTGACTTCGCAGCTGAAGTGATGAGCCAAGTTCAAGGAGCATAAATTCATATGTCACACCTGGCACTTAAGCGTGTTTTAATCAAATTAAGCGGTGAGTCGCTATCAACGGATGGTTTCGGTATCCAAGTATCAGCGGTTCAAAGTATTATAAATGATATAAAAGAAGCGTTGGGTGCAGGTGTGCAGTTGGCGATAGTCATCGGCGGAGGCAATATCCTAAGAGGTGGGCGTGCTGATTTTCAAAACCAAATTGAAAGAAGTACCGCTGATACCATGGGGATGCTTGCGACGATGATTAATGCATTGGCGTTATCAGATATATTAACTCACGCAGGCATTAACAATGCAGTGTTATCCTCACGTGGCATCGATGGTGTGCTAGAGTGCACCAATCCAAAACGTGCAAAACTTTATTTAAATGAAGGTAAAGTGGTTATTTTTGCAGGAGGTACGGGCAACCCCTTTGTGACAACCGATACCACAGCGACGCTTCGCGCCATTGAAATTGATGCAGATGCCATTTTAAAAGTAACAACTGTCGATGGCGTTTATGATAAAGATCCAAATAAGCATGAAGATGCAGTTAAATTTGATACTTTGAGTTTTAATGAGACGCTCAAACGTGAATTGGCAGTAATGGATTTGGGATCATTTGTACAGGCTCGTGATTTTAATGTCCCTATTTGTGTATTTAATGTAAATAATTCAGGTGCGCTATTGCGTGTGCTTCAAGGTAAAAGCGAAGGCACTTGGGTTAGAGACTAGGAGAAATTCATTATGATGAAAGAGATTTTAGCGGATGCTAAAGACCGTATGGAAAAAAGTTTAGAGAATCTACGTCATGATTTGGCAAAAATCAGAACAGGGCGTGCTCATCCTGACTTGTTGGCACATGTGACGATTGATTACTATGGTGTTGACACACCGATTGCGCAGGCGGCTAATATTACGGTTTTGGATGCGCGCACGCTGGGTATTACGCCATGGGAAAAGGGCTTGGCTTCTAAAATCGAAAAAGCCATTTTGATGTCTGATTTAGGGCTAAATCCTGCGAATATGGGTGATAACCTACGTATTCCAATGCCAGCATTAAATGAAGAGCGTCGCAAAGAGATGGTTAAATTAGTGCGTGGTGAAGCTGAAAAAGGGCGTGTAGCGATTCGCAATATTCGTCGTGATGCAAACTCTGATATCAAAGATTTATTAAAAGAGAAAGAAATCTCTGAAGATGAAGCAAAAAAAGGCGAAGAAAATATTCAAAAATTGACCAATGACATGATCGCAAAGGCAGATGTTATCGTTCAAGAAAAAGAACAAGATTTAATGGAAATCTAGTGCTATATGCCAAATGATAACATGCCCAAGCATGTTGCGATTATCATGGATGGTAATGGGCGTTGGGCAAAAAAGAAACTTTTCCCACGTACAGCAGGACACAAAGCGGCAGTCAAAAGCGTGCGTGCTGCGATTGAATTTGCCGTTGAGAAAAGTATTCAAATACTAACACTTTTTGCTTTTGGACGTGAGAACTGGTTGCGTCCGCAAGAGGAAGTTGACACGCTCATGACGCTATTTTCAGAAGTGTTGGTTAATGAAATAGCAATGATGCAAGACAATAATGTGCGATTACATGTTGTTGGTGATCGTAGCCGCCTATCTAATGAGGTTGTTAACAATATCAGCAGTGCTGAAAAAGAAACAGCACATTGCACAGGACTGCAATTGAATGTTGCGATTGATTACAGCGGTCAATGGGAAGTGTTAACTGCTGCCAAAAAGCTATTACAACAACTGCAAAGTGGCGTGTTGAAAGCGGATAAAATTGATCAAATTAACGAAGAGGATTTCAGCGAATTTTTGATTAAAGAAATTCAAACGCCTGTTGATTTATTGATTCGTACCAGTGGTGAACAACGGATTAGCAATTTTATGATTTGGCAGTTGTCATATGCTGAGTTATACTTTTGCAACAAGTATTGGCCTGATTTCTCTAAAAAAGATTTCAAACTGGCGCTAGACGAATATCAAAAGCGTACAAGACGCTTTGGCAAAACGGATGAGCAAATGAAGGGGAAAGTGTGAAGGAAAGAATCATTACTGGCGTTATTTTAGGTCTTATCGTGCTATGGGCGATTTTTCGCTTAAGTGATACGATTTTCGATACGGCAGTGGCAATTATTTTATTATTTGGCGCATGGGAGTGGGCTGCTTTTGCTAATGCAAAAACATTGCCTAAACGTATTCTCTATTTGGTTGTGACGCTTTTTTTAATTTATCTGTCGCAATTTGTTAGATTGCCGGTATTGATATTATCCTGTGTTTTTTGGGTTTTTGCGCTTTATTTAATTCTACGTTATCCAAAGATTAAGTTTAATGCGTTATCTAATGGATTACGCTATCTGATAGGCTTTTTTGTGATTGTGCCGCTGTGGGTATCCATCTCGTTACTGCATCAACAAAAACCATCATTTTTACTGTTGATGATGTTGGTGGTAACACTTGCTGATAGTGGTGCCTATTTTGTTGGGCGTCAGTATGGCAAGAAAAAATTAGCTCCCATAATTAGTCCCAAGAAAACGATAGAAGGTTTAGTGGGAGGTGTGATATTTGGTGGGCTTGCAGGTGTTGTTTGTGCGCTCATTATAAGTCACAGTCGCTATGAGCAAACCGTTTTAATTATCCTATCTTTTGTTATTGTGTTAATTGCCTTACTTGGCGATTTGTTTGAAAGTATGATCAAACGCGAATGCGGTGTCAAAGATAGTGGCAAGATCTTGCCAGGGCATGGCGGTATTTTAGATCGCATGGATAGTTTGTTTTCAAGCTTACCGGTGTTTGTTTTAGTTCTATTAGCTTTTGGATTGCTAGCTTTGCATTAAAAGTAGCATTAAGAGCTTGTTGCTGTGATGCAACAGTTCGGCTTGCAAAACAACAACGGTGAGAAGCTAAGCTCATTTAAGGTTGGAAAGTGTGAGTAACTATGAATATATCGAAAAATCACCACTTGGAATAAGTAGCGCTATTTATCAAGTTAAGAGAAATTTCCAACAAATAGGCTATATCTGTTGTGATAATAAAGGTTGCTTATATTTTATAGAGCAACCTAGTTTGTATCCTACTGGACTAAAGATTCAACAAACAAACTTAGACGCTCTAAAAGCTGAAATTGAAAACTATTTCAAATAGTTTGCCTTCCGCTAGATATTACGAACTCGCACATTTTTAACGATTACAAACCGCAAATATCTCAAGAGGTATCACCTCATGTGCTGAGCCACACCTTTGCAACACTGGCGTTGCAAAAAGGGATATCCATTGCATTTGTGCAGAAGATATTGGGACATGATCGTTTGACAACCACTTCTATTTATCTAAACTTCACAGATGAGCATGTCGTTGATGAGTTTACAAGGAAATGGTGATTAATATGAAACAATTTATGTTTAGTTGTCCTCTATGCAAATCTCAATATCAACACGGACCACATAGATATGGAGGACATAAAATTCAACTTTATGATATTATGGTCTGTGATACATGTTGGCGTTTTAATTGGGATGGTTGGAATTCTAAGTATGAACCTACCTTATTAAAGTGCCTAGAAGATAAAAAATTACCAATTCCAACGCGATTACTAAATGGACTCCTTCCTCGTGAATAAGTTTTCATCGTTTATCGTTAAATTCTACTCTAAGCTCATCTTTTAGTATCTCGTATTGTTGTTGCTTATCTTTTGCATTTACAAGCTCATGAGCTATTAAGTCCAATCTATTGCTAGGTAAGAATAGTTGAATTCCTCTATTATTATTATGAGTATAAGCATTCTTGAGATATTGTTTAGTTTCCTCAAAATTCATCGTAATTTTCTGAACGGTTGCATTTGCGCTAATTTCTATTAACATTTCTTTGACTAATATTAATATTTCATTATTCTCTTGATCTATGTTTTTTGATTTTCTGACAATATTAGCAATATCTTGAGATTGTTGATTCAAAAGTTGAATCTGTTTTGACATTTTTTCAATTGCATCTTGCCCAAAATAAAATGCTGATATGCCTGTTAAAAACAATCCTATTCCACCTAAAAAGGTTCCAAGAGTTTTAAAAAATCCTTTACAACACTTATTCATTTTAACTATTCCTTAGTACTAAAAATCTCTAAACTAGAAAATAGACTAAATATAATAACAGGCAAAATAATGTGGCACAAATCAGGCAATTTAATTTGGCTCGTTACAGCAATGCGAAAAATATGTATATAAGTATATTTCCAAAAGTCTTTAATTGATATATAATTATTGGTAACTACTGTAAACCAAAGGTGAAATTATGGCAAATGTTAGATTTAATGCAGAGACACAAGACCGCTTGGCTTTTCTATCTAAGGAAACAGGTCGTACTATTTCATATTATATTCGTGAAGCGGTTGAATCCAAGCTTGAGGATTTAGAAGATATTTATTTAGCTGAAAAAGCCCTAGAGGATATAAGGGCAGGGCGCAGCGAGACATATACACTAGAGGAAGTAAAAAAAGGACTTGGTTTGTAATCTATGTGGTTAGTAAGGTTAGACAAAAAAGCGAAAAAGGATTTAGAGCGCTTAGATCGAGTGACTCAAGTGCGCATTATTGAATTTCTTGAAAATAGAGTTGCTACCTCAGACAATCCACGCGATTTAGGTAAGGTGTTAAAAGGTAAAACCTTTGGTGAGCACATTCGCTTTAGAGTTGGTGACTATCGTTTAATCTGCGATATTCAAGACCAAGAAATCACGGTTTTAGTTTTACGCATTGGACACCGCAAAGAGGTATACCGTGGGTGAGATTGTCGGTTACGCTAGAGTGTCTAGTCAGGGGCAAAGTTTAGATGTGCAGTTAGAGAAGCTAAACAAGTATGGCTGCAAAAAGGTTTACCAAGAAAAGATTAGTGGCTTAGACCAGAATCGCCCAGAGCTTATTGCTTGCTTGGACTATGTCCGAAAAGGTGATACTTTAGTGATTACCACATTAGATCGCATGGCAAGATCGGCTTATCACTTAGGTACAATTGTAGAGAAACTGAAAAAGAAAAAAGTAGATTTTGTGGTGCTAGATCAAAATATAGATACAAGCACGCCACATGGCACTTTAATGTTTCAGATGTTGGCGTCATTTGCGGAATTTGAGAACAACCTACGTAAAGAACGACAACTAGAAGGAATCCAAAAAGCTAAAGAGCAGGGCAAGCCTTTTGGTAGACCGCTTAAGGTAGATAATGATTTGATTGACAATGTTAAGGCTGCAATTGAAAAGGGTATTACCGTATCGAGAATACTGAAGTTTTATAAGATTAGTCAGACGACTTATTACAGAATCAAGTCTGGTTACTATGATGCGCTAATTAAGTAATCAGGTTCTATGATCAACGGCAGCGCCTCGCTCATTTAGCGCTTATACGATCAAAGTGGGTTGGAATGTTATTATCGCCAAATTTTTTATCGAGCAATTAGCGATTGTAATTGTGTTAGATAGTTGAGCTCATCAGGTGCCATATGATTCTTTTGCGCGCTCCAGATGGATTCTGCTAGATGATTCATCATCATATGCTGTGCCTTATGCTCATCACGTTGTTGTTGGCAAAGCTGTTGGTAAATCTTATGGATCCCATGAGGACGATTAGTAACAACTTGTTCAATTAAGCCCATATGTAGACCCATGTGAAGAAACGGATTGGTTTCACCGATTTCAGGCGGAAAATCTTTGTCTAGATTATTCAGGTTTGAGAGATAATGGTGATACTCTGGGTGATGCTCGATAATGCGCGTAATTTGCTTTTCAAGGTCGGTTAATGGCTGCTTAGTTAAATATTTATGCCAACTGTCAAAGTATAGTTTTCTCAGTTCTAAACGATCGGAGCTAAAAATCATAAATAGGCTTCTTTTTGTTTGAATTCACATAAATCATAAATTGGACATGTGCCACATTTTGGCTTTTTGGCAGTGCAGATATAGCGACCATGTAAAATAAGCCAATGGTGAGCGTCTTTTAAAAATTGTTTGGGAATTACTTTAAGTAAATGCATTTCTACTTCATCAACATTTTTGCCAGGTGCAAGATTAATGCGATTGGCAATGCGAAAAATATGGGTATCAACCGCCATGGTTAGCTCACCAAAAGCCGTATTTAATACAACATTTGCGGTTTTGCGTCCAACCCCTGGTAACGCTTCCAATGATTTGCGATCACGCGGCACAAGAGCATTATGTTTTTCAATCAATAGCTGACAGGTTTTAATGACATTTCGAGCTTTGGTTTTATATAAACCAATCGATTGAATATACTCCATAAGGCGTGCTTCACCTAGTGCCAGTATCGCTTCGGGGGTGTTTGCAATGGGGTAGAGCCTATCAGTGGCTTTATTAACACTAACATCAGTGGCTTGCGCTGATAGAATGACGGCAATGAGAAGCTCAAAGTCTGAGCTGTAATTTAGCTCAGTCGTTGGATTAGGATTATTGTGTTGCCAGATCTCAAAAATTTTTTGGCGCTTTGCTTTATTCATGAGAGTCAATTAATCCATTTTTTTCTTGGCTTTAAAGTTTGCTAAGGCTTGTTCAATATAAGCTTTTTTATCGATATTCATATTGCTTAAACGAATGTTTTGTTGATGCTTCTTAGTTTCATTTTCTTTTTGCTGTTTAAGACGTGTTGCACGTTTATTATGCTTATTACGATAATGTGCTTTTTGCGCCTCATATTGAATATCAGTTAATGCATGAGGTTGTGCTTCTAATGGTAGTTCATGCATTTCGATGCAATCCATAGGGCACGGCTCAACACATAAATCGCATCCTGTGCATTCCTCTTGAATGACAGTGTGCATCAGTTTTTTAGCACCCATAATCGCATCTACAGGACAAGCCAATATACACTTTTTGCAGCCGATACATAGATCTTCGTTAATCCAAGCAACTTTCTTTGGCTGATGCGTACCACAGGTCTTATCAAGGCTTAAATTTTCTCTTTGTAGTAATTTTGCCAATGCATCTGCACCTTGTTGTCCGCCTGGTGGACAGCGATTGTGCTTCTCGCCATTGGTGATCGCTTTGGCATAATCATAGCAATCTTGATAACCGCATTTAGTGCATTGTGTTTGTGGTAAAAGCGCATCGATGGCGTCAATGGATACAATCATTGGAGTATTAAATTATTTTATTCATTTGATAAGTTGGGCATTGTAGCACAAATCATGGTTTTTGTAACAAGCACGCAGAAACTGCACCTTGTTTGGTTTGTTTAAGCCTAGTGAAGTGTAACAATGATAGCGGCTGATTGTTGGTTGCGTATTCGGCATAAACGACGCAATCCTTGCTAATATTATTATTTGCAAGGATCACTGATAAGGCTTGTTCTAGCAAATCGCTATTAAACGGAGGGTCAAGGAAAATGACATTATAGTTGGTGCAAACTTTGAGATGACTTAAAACATCTCTTTGATAAATAACAGCATTATCTATAGCAAGTCTATGTTTATTGTTGTTTAAGTGCTTTATCGTCTGGGCATCAAGCTCAAAAAAATCACAAGACTTCGCCAAGCGCGATAAAGCCTCAAAACCCAGAGCGCCACTACCAGAGAAGGCATCAAGACAGACGGCATCAACCATATATGGCGTCAACCAATTAAATAATGTCTCACGTAAGCGATCTGAGGTTGGGCGCAGACTAGTGTTATTTGCGCCACTAAATTCAATCTGGCGTGATTTATACTTGCCAGCAATAATGCGTACTTTGCTTAATGGTACTTTATCTTTATTAGCTTGTGTTTTAGAAAGAGGGTGCATTGTTTTATTCTCGCATTTTCCAGAATAAGAAGCCTAAGATAATCAAAAAGATAAAACTTGGAATAGCAGCTCCCCAGAATCCTGAGAGGTTATAAACAAGACTAAAGGGACCAAAGGTTTGATTAATAATATAGAAGCTAAAGCCAAAAAGCATACCGATAATAAACTTATAACCCAAAGCTGATGAGCGCATCGATCCTAAAGAAAAGGGGACGGCAATCAGCATTAAGATAATGAGTGATAGCGGCTGGAAGAAAGTCTGCCAAAATTTAAGCCAAATGCGATTAGCGCTTTGCTGACCTTCTTTGTTGACTTTGATATAGTCAATCAGCTCGCTTAAATTGAGATAGTCAGTATTAGAGGTAATGATCTTAAGTAAAAAGGGAGGTAATAGATTATTCCAGTATTGTTGTTTATCATGGTAAACAATGCTGCTATTTTTATCAATTTGCGTACTTGAGACATCGTTGACTTGCCATTGCTTATTAGTAAATAATGCATTATCGGCATGGTCAATTGCCGTGAGCTGGTTGTTATCGATCGTATACTTAGTGATGTCTTTAAGTGTCCCATTAGCATCGTTTTTGCCAACATGAATAAAGGCGTTACCCTCGCGAATCCATAAGGTCTGGGTATCATATAAAACCAACGCCTCATTGCCTCCGGTGGCAAGCGTCTTGTTAATCGTTGCCTTTTTTTGGAAATAGGGTGCAATATAAGCGCCAGTTAAAAACGTAAGAAAGGCTAAACCAAAAGCGGCTAATAGTACACCCTTGGCAATTTGTGTGATTGATTGACCTGAAGCGCGCATAACGATCAGTTCACTATTGTTAGCTAAAAGTCCAAGTCCCATTAAGCCACCTAACAAAGCACATACTGGCATAATCAAATAGATATTAGCAGGAACTTCATATAGGACGTACAAAAAGGCAGCTAATGCAGTGAAGTTGCCTTTGCCAATATCACCGGCTTGTGCGATATAGGTGAATAAAAAGAAAATGGCAGTTAATGCCAAAATCATAATAAAAGACGTGTATAAAACGGTTGAGGCAACGTATAAAGTTAAGCGTTTCATGCGTTGACCTCTTTGGTTTTATCTCCAAAAATACGTCCATTGTATTGTTTGAGTATTAGAAGCATAATACCTGCAAATACAATATGCACCCACCAAAGCCCAAGCCAACTTGGGATATTGCCATCATTAAGCCATGATTTGGATAAAGACAATAGATTAAAATAAAGAATAAATACAATAAGTGCAGGGATAATCTTGCTGTAACGACTTTGGCGTGGACGCATTTTACACATTGCCAATGCAATAAGAGAGGCTACGAGTATTGCCAAAGGAAAGCTTAAGCGCCATTGTAGCTCAGCCTGATAGCGTGGTTCATTGCTATTGATCAGCTCAGAGGTAGGGACAGATTCGATCGAGTTGTTGTAGCCTACGCTGACTTTGGTTGAGATAAATTGTGTTGCTTCAGCAAAATGACCTTTCTGCACTTCGGCAACACCAGGTTTTGCGTCATAAAAATAGCCGTTTTTAAGCACTAAATATTGATTGCCATCGGGTCTCGTTTCGGCATATCCAGTAGGCGCTGTGATAATGGTGCTGCCATTGTTGGTTTTTTGCTGGTAAATGAAAATATCATGCAAAGTGCCATCAGGGTCGGTTGACTTGGTGTAAACGACTTGCTTTCCATCGTTAAAGGGGGTGATTTTCCCCGGTTGAATAAAGCTTAAAAGGGAGTTTTTAGTTGTTGTTTTTTGTACCAGAAAGTAATTTTGATCCATTTTCGGTAAAACCAATAAGGTTAAAACAAGCTCTATCGCAAATAGACTTAATGCGGGAATCATAATGAATTTTAATAAGCGAAACCAGCTTGTGCCGCAAGCAAAGGTGACCGTTAGTTCGTTGTTAGCAAACATCTTGCCGTAAACAATCAAAATAGCAAAGAAAAAGGCAATTGGTAACAAATATGCGATATATTTAGGTAACATCACCGAGATCATCTTGAAAACGGCATCAGCTTCAATGTTGCCGCCAGAGACGATCGATAAGTAACGCACAAACATATTGCTGATGACAATCAACAGTAGGATAAGAATAATCGCCATGGTCATATTCACAAGTTCGCGATTAAGATAACGTAATAAAATCAAAATTTATCCTCTATAACTTGTATAAAAATATAAGTTAATTAACTCGATAATGAAAACTTAGTGTATTTTACACGAATGTGTTAGAAAATCAGTGTTTTTGTCAGCTATTTTGAAGTTACATATATCGCGCTAAAGCTTAGTTTGAATGAGGAATGTTGGAGCTGATTCCAGTTTTTATCTAAAAAGTCTGGAGTCCGTTCCAAGTTTTTTGTTAAAACTCTAGAGTTGATTCTAACTTTGTCGTTTTTATATTAACTTCTGATTGGCGTTATTTTGTTAATTTGTTAGATTAACGGCATTAAAAGACAAAGTGATATTAATAGGACAAATATGATTTTGATAACCGGCGGTACTGGGTTTATCGGCTCACATACGGTGGTCGAGTTTTTAACAGCAGGCTTAGATGTTGTTGTGTTAGATAATCTTTATAACAGTAGCGAGAATATAATTGAGCGTATTGCGCAAATTACTTCAAAAAAGCCCATATTTGTTGAAGGTGACATACGTGATGAGGTTGTGTTGCAGCAAATTTTCAGTCAATACGATATAAAAATGGTGATTCATTTTGCAGCATTAAAGGCAGTAGGTGAGAGTGTCTTTAAACCGCTTGAGTATTATGATAACAATGTTTCAGGCACACTTAATTTACTGAAAGTGATGCAACAACATAATGTCAAAAACCTTGTGTTTAGCTCATCAGCGACGGTTTATGGCAGTCCAGCAGAAATGCCGATTACTGAAAAATGCCCTGTTGGCGCGCCAACCAATCCTTATGGTGTTTCTAAGGTGATGGTCGAGAAAATACTGCAAGATTTGGCATTTGCCGATAATGAATGGTCGATCGCGTTGCTAAGATATTTTAACCCAGTTGGTGCACATAAAAGTGGCTTAATTGGCGAGTTACCTAATGGTGTTCCAAACAACTTACTGCCTTACTTGACACAGGTTGTCAGTGGTAAGTTAGCAAAGCTATCGGTATTTGGTAATGATTATAATACGCCTGATGGTACAGGGGTTCGAGATTATATTCATGTAGTGGATTTGGCATTAGGACATCTAAAGGCATATGAACACATTAAAGATCAAAAAGGATGTCACATTTGGAACTTAGGTACGGGTAATGGTTACTCGGTGCTTGAAGTCATTGATGCATTTGAAAACGCTACAGGAGAGAAAGTTCCTTTTGAAATAAAACCACGACGCGCAGGTGATATTGATGAGTGTTGGGCCGATTGCTCAAAGGCAAAACAAGAGCTTAATTGGCAGGCGACACGTGATATTAAAGACATGATGATAGATAGCTGGCGTTGGCAGAGTAGTCAATAAAATTTGACAAATACAGATAAATAAAAAGTAAAGCTAGTTAAGCTTAAGCAAATAAGTGTAGAATTGCTTGAGTATATATGTTGTTTAAAACACAGAGGAAAATATGGCATTAACATCACAAAAACGTCAGCAATTAAAGGCGCAAGCACACAGTTTAAATCCAGTTGTTATGCTCGGAGAAAAAGGGTTAACTGAGAATGTATTAACTGAGATTGATCAGGCGTTAACAGCGCATGAACTTATTAAAGTGAAAATTGCGGGAGCTGAAAAAGACGCGCGTCAAGCAACGACTGAGGAAATTTGCCAGAAGACCAAATGTGAATTGGTGCAATTAATTGGCAATATCTCGGTGTTATATCGCAAGAAACCAAAGAAAAAAGGGGCATAACATGGGTTTTTTCCCGGTGACACGTCCAAGAAGATTGCGCCGAACTGAAGCGATCAGAGAGCATGTTGCTGAGACACGCTTGCATGTGAGTGACTTGATGTACCCAGTATTTGTCGTGCATGGTGAGAATATCAAGCGTGAGATTAATGGTATGCCAAATCAATATCATTGGTCACTTGATCGGCTACCTGAGTTGATCGATGAGATAAAAAAAGCCGGTGTTTTATCGGTTATGCTGTTTGGCATCCCTGCGAATAAAGATAAATATGCCTCAGAAAATTACGCTGATGACGGTATTGTGCAGCAGGCGATTGCTAAGATCAAAGCGCTTCATCCGCAATTGATTATTGCCACAGATGTTTGTCTTTGTGCATATACTGAAGATGGTCATTGTGGCATTATGCATAATGAAGAGATTAATAATGACCAGACCTTAGAAATTTTACAAAAAACAGCCGTTTCACATGCCGAAGCAGGGGCAGATATTGTCGCTCCCAGTGGCATGATGGATGGTATGATTCAAGCGATGCGTTATGCTTTAGACCAAGCAGATTACGCTGAGGTTGCGATTATGTCCTATGCAGTAAAATATGCTTCAAGCTTTTATGGTCCCTTTAGAAGTGCCTGTGACTCAACACCAAAGGGTGATAGAAAGTCCTATCAGATGGATTATCGCAACAAAAAAGAAGCGCTTAAAGAGGCTCAAATGGATGAAGATGAGGGTGCTGACTTTTTAATGATTAAACCGGCTTTGAGCTATTTAGATATTATTCAGGATGTTAAAGCTAATAGCAACTTGCCAATCGCGGCATATCATGTCAGCGGTGAGTATGCGATGATTAAAGCCGCTGCTGAAAAAGACTGGGTGGATGAAAAAGGTGTTGTTATTGAATCATTAACAGCGATAAAACGCGCTGGTGCTAAAATCATTCTTACTTATAGTGCACTGGATGTTGCTAAGTGGTTATGAAAATAGTTACCCAATAATGCTTACTGTACCCTGAGCGAAGTCGAAGGGTATTGGCTTAAAATGACATATCAATAAAAGCTTTGGTTTGCTCTTGTTTTTGTAAAATTAAGCGCTAATAGCACCATCACCAAATAGTTGATTTTTTATAATGAATTCTGCCAAGTAATCTTTATATAATGAAAGCTCATGCTAATTTTTGAAGGTGAGTGGTTGATGGAGTATATCGTAAATAAATTTGGTGGTAGTAGTCTTGCAGACGTGGTAAAAATTGAGCGTGTAGTTAGTATTATCGGCACGACACCGCAATCAGTGGTTGTTTCTGCAAGTGGTAAAACTACGAATTTATTGAAAAAATCAATCGAACTTGCTTTGGAAAATAGAGATAGCACTAAAGTTATTGGGCAACTTACTGAGCACCATCTATCCCTGATTAGTGCATTATGTCCTGAAGACAAAGCGCTTAAGAGTGTTTTTAGCAATGACATTGTTCATTTAAAACAAATGTTAATGACAATTGCATTAAGTGGTATTTGTGGTGATGCCTTAGAGTATTTTATTTTAGGGTTTGGTGAGCTGTGGTCAGCACAGATTTTAACAGCTGCCTTACAGTATAGGGGCGTTGCTGCTGAGTTTGTTAATGCTTCTGAGGTGTTATTCGTTGATGATAATCATAATCCTGTCAGTATTGATTGGCAAAAAAGTCAGCAGGCAGTTGATGATAAATTTCATAATCGTAAACACAAAGTTTATATCATTACTGGCTTCATTGCACAAAACCAAGAGGGTGTGCGCAGTATTTTGGGTATGAATTGTAGTGATTATTCCTCCGCTATTTTTGCTAAGCTTTTGCAGGCGAGTAAATTAGTGATCTGGACGGATGTTGCTGGTGTGTATAGTGCGAATCCACAAGTGGTTGAAACTGCGCGTCAACTCAAGCAGTTATCTTATAAAGAAGCGTTAGAGTTGGCCTATTTTGGCGCCTCAGTTGTTCATCCATTAACAATCAATCCGATGATGGAAATGGGGATTCCAATTGAGATAAAAAGTAGCTATGAACCACAAAAACAAGGAACTGAGATTATTCGTGCACTGGATAAGACAAACCTTGAGCAATACCTTATCAAAGGCCTAACGAGTATCTCAAATGTTGCCTTGATGCGCGTACAAGGTGCGGGCATCATTGGCGTCTCAGGAATGGCAGCCAAAGTTTTTAATGTGCTTGAGCAATCACAAGTTTCAGTGATGATGATCTCACAATCAAGCTCGGAGTATTCGATTTGCTTTGCGATTGAAGCAAAGCTTGCCAAGCGTGCTACCAAAGCACTAGAGCGTCATTTCAAAGCGGAAATTGAACGTGGTGATATTGAGCATATCTATTGTGAAACAGGTTATGCGATGATTACAGCAGTTGGTGATGGATTGAAAGCGCAGCCTGGTGCTTTAGCGCGTGTGATTAAACCACTAGCAGATGCGAAGATTAATATCCATGCAATTACCCAAGGCTCATCTGAGCGGAGTATTACCGTTACGGTAAAAAAAGCAGATGAAGATCTAGCGCTTAATCTAATTCATCAACAAGCAAAAAACCCACCCGTACAAGAAATGGTGATTGCATTGATTGGTGTCGGTGGCATCGGTGCTGAGCTTGTCAATCAGCTAAAACAACAGCAACAAGTGTTGCATAAGCAAAATATTAATTTGCGTTTGGTTGCAGTAATGAGCTCAACTAAGTTGCTATGTGGTGATGATTTGTTAGTAGAAGAAGATGTGCTTAGTCTACTAAAAACAAGTGATCGCAAAGCAAATACAAGTGCTTTAGTCAAGCACTTACAATCACTGTCTTGTGCGCACAAGATATTAGTTGATGCAACAGCAAGTGTTGATATTGCTCGAGTCTATGTCGATTTTTTAGCACAAGGCATTCATGTAGTAACACCCAATAAATATGCTAATACGCAATCGATGGATTATTATCGCAAACTTCGCCAAGTGGCATGTAATCATAATGTTTCATTTAAATATGAAACCAATGTTTGCGCAGGATTACCTCTTATTAGCACCTTAGAGATCTTGCAAAAAACAGGGGATAAAATCCATAAAATCCAAGGAGTCTTTTCAGGGACATTGAGCTTTATTTTCAATGAAGTCAATAAAGGCAAAAGCTTTGTTGAAAGTTTAATGCTGGCTTATGGCAAAGGGTACACAGAGCCCGATCCACGTGAAGATTTATCCGGTATGGATGTGGTGCGCAAAGTGGTTTGTTTGGCGCGTGAAATTGGTTTGAATCTTGAGTTGAGTGATGTTGAAGTGCAGAATTTAACACCTGAGAATTTAAGATCATGCTCAAAAGAGGCGTTTTTAAAGAATATTAAAACCCATGATAAGGAATTGACACAACAGCTTAAAGCATTACAAGGGAAAGCTTCAGCACTTCATTTTATCGGAGAAGTATCAGACACAGGTGAAGCCAAAGTATCTGTCGCACCATTGGCACAAAATAGTCCATTTGTTAGCCTAGATGGTGCCGATAATATGGTGCTGATTTATTCCAAGCGCTACGCGCATTCGCCAATGGTGATAAGAGGAGCAGGTGCTGGTGTTGAAGTGACTGCTGCGGGTGTTTTTGGTGATATATTAGCGATTTCTAATTAAGATGAAATTCACAGGAATAGTATCTAGTGGAATCTTATAAAAATACCCCTCACCCGCACTGCAGTCGCAGTGCGACCTCTCCCGCAAGGGGAGAGGTAAATGAGAAGTTGAATAGGAATGAGTTAAGTGGCAGTAGATAAAAACACCCCTCACCCGCACTGCGATTGCAGTGCGACCTCCCACGGGGGGAGAGGTAAATAATGCAGTTGAATTTTAAATTTTAATGTATAGTGAGGCTGTTTTGTCAGGCAAGAGATATAAAGCTGGTAATGCACTAGAATACTGGAAAATAACTTACCTCTCCCCTTGCGGGAGAGGTCGACAGGCAAAGCCTGTCGGGTGAGGGGTGTTATGAATATTAAGCTATTCCAAAAACAGTTAAAAACAAATCAAACCGATGCAGAGACAAAACTTTGGTATTACCTAAGAAATCGACATTTAGGCAACTATAAATTTCGAAGGCAAGTTATTATTGATGCGTATGTCGTGGACTTTATCTGTTTTGAAAAAAAATTGATTATTGAGTGTGACGGTGGTCAGCATAATAATATGCAGAAAAAGGCTGTAGATGAGGTAAGAACACAAAAATTGGTGAGCAAAGGATATAGCGTATTACGCTTTTGGAATCATGATGTTTTGGAAAAAACGGAAGATGTTCTAAATGATATTTATAAGGAGCTACAGAAGTGATAGATAAAAATACCCCTCACCCGCACTGCAGTCGCAGTGCGACCTCTCCCGCAAGGGGAGAGGTGATCAGTAGCCTTTTGCATTATAAAAAAGTTACACATAATGATAAATCATTAGTTGAAAAGTGGTTGAGTGAGGGGGCATGAACAAATGATGCGTTTAGAGGTAAAGGATTTAGCCAATGGATGAAATGATAAAAAGCATAAAAATAAATGAAAAAATAACCAAAGTCAGTGCGTTTGCGCCAGCAACCAGTGCAAATTTTGCGGTAGGGTTTGACCTCATGGGCTTTGCGTTATCGGGTGTTGGTGATAAAGTACACTTGCAAAAGCGGAATGACAAACAATTAGTCATTAGACAAATCTGTGGCGTATTAACAGAAAATGATCTTAGTTTAGATATCGATAAGAATGTCTGTGGCGCGGTAATAAAGAAATTTTTGCAAGATCACCATCTATCAATTGGTTTAGACATTGTTATTGAAAAGGGAATTCCTTTAGGCTCTGGTATTGGCGGTTCAGCGGCATCCTCGGTGGCAGCGATTTTAGCCGTTAATGAATTTTTATTGGAACCACTGGCAAGAGATCAAATAATTGATTATGCGATTTATGGCGAGAGTCTTATCTCCGGTGGGGTTTATCATGGAGACAATGCTGTCCCTGCAATGTTTGGCGGCTTGGTGTTGTTGCAAAACTCTAAACCATGTGAGTTTATCCAACTACCGAGTTTAGGTTTATATTCTAGTGTTGTCGTGCCGAGCTTAAAAGTCGAAACCAAAGAGGCGCGAAAGCTTATTGATGTACCTTTTACAGTCAAAGATTTTGTTGCACAAAGTGCCAAAACTACCGCAATCATTAGCGCGCTTTATGAAGGTGATCTTGCACGTTTTAAAAGATATTTTGCAGATGTATTAATTGAACCAAAACGTAAAGTGCTTATTAAAGGTTTTGATCAAGCAAAAGACAGCGCAATTAGACTTGGCGCACTTGGCTTTGGTATCTCGGGTTCCGGTCCTGCACTATTTGCTTTAAGTCGTAATAAAAATGATGCAATAATGGTTGCCAATGAGTTAGTTGGTGTATTTGCTAAAGAGGGGTTATCAGCGCAGAAATATATCACAAGCTTATCCGAAAAAGGTGGGCAAATTATCGCAAAGGAGGAAGTATGAAGTTTATCAGTACAAGAGGTGATGCAAAAGCTGTATCAATATCAAATGCATTACAAAATGGCTTAGCAGAAGATGGTGGGCTGTATGTGCCTCAATCTTTCCCCGTATTTGATTGGCAGATTTTAGATAGTACAATCACTTATCCTGATTTTGCAACAAAGCTGCTAGCACCATTTTTTAAAGGTGATCTGCTTGCTAGTCAATTAAATACAATCTGCCATGATAGTTTTAGCTTTCCCTTGCCATTGGTCAATGTTGATCAAAAAACATCGGTTCTTGAGCTTTTTCATGGTCCAACCTTATCGTTTAAAGATTTTGGCGCAAGGTTTTTGGCTAACACTTTAAGTCATATTAAAACAGATAAGAAGTTCACGATTATGGTAGCAACGTCAGGCGATACAGGCTCTGCTGTTGCCGCAGCCTTTCATCAAAAGCAAAATATCAATGTGCTGGTACTTTTTCCTAAGGGTAAAATCTCACTGCGTCAACAAAAACAGATTACCTGTTGGCAAGACAATGTTTGTGCAGTTGAAGTTGATGGTACATTTGATGATTGTCAAGCATTGGTTAAAGGTGCATTTGCCGATAAATGGTGGCAAAATAATACTTATTTGAATACATCCAATAGCATTAACATCGGAAGACTTTTGCCGCAAACAACCTATTATGCTTATGTGTCTTGGCAGTATTTTATAAAGCATGGTCAAAAGGCAAATTTCATCGTGCCATCGGGTAATATTGGTAATGTTTGCGCTTGTTTTTGGGCGAAAAAAATGGGCTTGCCGATTGGTGATATTGTCATTGCGCAAAACGAAAACAATGTGATTGGTCAGTTCTTAGCGAATCAACGATTGCCAAATAAAGCAAGTATCGAAACACTTGCTAATGCGATGGATGTCGGTAAGCCAAGTAACTTTGAGCGCCTTTATGCGCTTTTCCCTGATTTTGATGTTTTTGCTCATGAGATAAAAGCTTTTAAAGCATCTGATAGTGACATTAAAGAGATGATTGCTAAGGTAAAGAATGAGCATGATATGCTTATTTGCCCACATACGGCAACCGCATTTTTTGCGCGTGAACACTTACCGGAAGATACAGATTATATCGTTGTCGCGACTGCCCATCCGGCGAAGTTTGAAGAAGTGATTGAACCGGTTGTCCAAGAGACAATTAAAGTGCCTGAGCATTTAATGAACTTGCTGGAAAAGAAGCAAGAAAGTATTGAAATTACTGCTAACCTTAATGCTTTGACAGAGCGTTATCAGGCGTATTTTGAAATTGATTTATCAAGTTAGTAATGGCTTGAATTGATAAGGCGTATAAAGTGTCAATAATCTATTGCTTTATAACCCAATCAATGACAGTAAGACCATCTACTTTCTTGAATTCTTTAGTGTTGTTTGTTATTAATGGTATATTCAGCGATTTTGCATGAGCAGCGATGAGTAAATCGTTTGCACCAATCAAATTTCCTGTTGCTTCAAGAGATGATCTAATAAGTCCATATTCATTAGCAGCATCGTGGTCAAACTCAACAATAGAAAGTGGGGCAACAAACCCTGCCAATGCTGATATATTTTGATTAACTCTTTTGCTTTTATAAGCACCGTATACCAACTCTGAATAAACGATAGATAATATAGCGATTTCATTAAATTTATATTGTTTAAATCTTTCGAGTACCATAGGTGGCTTTTCATTAATGATAAAAATACAAATGTTAGTATCTAACATAAGCTTAATCATCTTATATCCTCTCTTTTTTGTAATGGCAGATCGATTCGTTTTTCAATCATGAAATTATCAAACTCATCTAAACACTTAAAAGCTTGCTCCCATGATTGAGGAATTTCCCGAACAATAAGGGCGTTACCAACTTTATTAATGTCCACTTTGTTGGATTCCAACTTTAGTGCTTGTGGTATTCTGATGGCTTGGCTATTACCATTTTTAAAAACTGTCGAGATCATTTTTATTGCTCCGTTAGCTTTAATATATATTTAGTAGTATATACCATCGCGATAGGATGTACATAGAAATATATATCAATGTATAACTACCGCCTAACTCGTGGAGCTTAAGCTCCACGACCGCTCCGGCAAGGGGGAGTGCTAGCTGATGCAACTTATTTATACATCATTACATACAAAATAATGGATTATTGATAATAACACTCGTAAACTGTTGCCCATTATTGATAAATGATCATTCTAAATTTTATGGCAATTGAGAAATTTGAAGCAGAGTTGGTTGAATCAAGAGATATTGCACCTAATGTTAAACACTTAACGTTTAAAAAAGCAGATGGCAGTGCATTTAATTTTGTTCCGGGGCAGTTTATTACTTTCTTGTTTGATCATGAAGATGGCAAAGTCAGGCGACGTAGTTATAGTGTGGCAAGCATTCCTAAAGATACGGATTTGATTGAAATCGCCATTTCTTATGTTGGTGGAGGGATAGCTTCAGATCATTTATTTAATATGAAGGTAGGGGATAAATTCAACGCAATGGGGCCTGCAGGGCGCTTAGTATTAAAAGAGGGCGAGGAAATCCGTAAGCTTATTCTGGTAGGCACTGGCACGGGTATTGCACCATATCGTGCGATGCTGCCAACGATTGAGAAAGCTTTAGCTGAAGATGTAAAAGAGGTGCATATCCTACTTGGCGTGCAGTATAAGGCTGATGCGATTTATGCAGAAGACTTTCGTCAATATGCAGATAAGATAAATTCGCTATACTTCAAGGCTTGTTTGTCTCGTGAACAAGAAGCTTTAGCTGCTGATGAGCAAAAAGGTTATGTGCAGCATGTCTTTGATCAATTGGATTTAAACCCTGAGGTAGATGTTGTCTATCTATGCGGTAACCCCAATATGATTGATGATGCATTTGCCCTATTAACAGATAGTGGTTTTGATGCTAAGCGTGTACGTCGTGAGAAGTATATTTCATCGAATTAGTGAATTCGTTAATTTAATCGAGCTAAAAGCTTGAGAGATGATATGCTTTGCGCTATGATGTGCAGCGTTTTTACTCTGCGGTGCTTAAGATGGGCTTAGGTGGCGGCAAGAATATATTTAAAGAGGTAAATGAAAATGAATTTAGAGATTCAACCAAAGTATGAAAAAATTTCAGTAAGCTGCAGCTGTGGCAATACATTTGAAACACGCTCTACAAAGAGCCAAGATATTCAATTAGATGTGTGCTCAATGTGTCACCCATTCTATACTGGTAAGCAACGTGTGGTTGATACAGCTGGACGTGTGGATAGCTTCCAGAAACGTTTTGGCAACTTAAAGTCTCGTAAACTATAAGTTGCAACATTGCTCACTTTGGTGGGCGATTTTGATAATAAAAAGGGCGCCTAAGGGCGCTTTTTTTATATCCATAGTAATAGCAAAAAAATAAGTTGAGTTTAATTCCCCCTCACCCGCGCAGCGTAAGCTGCACGAGCGATCCCTCAAGGGGAGAGGTAATATCTGATGAAACACAACTTATTTCCTAAATTCATTCATAGTCATTAACTCCGACTAAATTTAAGTAATAATGGATTGTGATCTGAGATTTTACGGCTATCGATTGCCGTGGCATATCGGCAATTGAGATTGCGATACATAACAAGATCAAGCGGATGCTTGGCAAAACGCTTGATATGTTTATCTTCTTCAAATTGTGCTTGTGTTAAGTTCAGCGCATGGCAGAACTCATGAATGAGTGAATTACGCTTTTTATTCCAACTATTGAAATCACCGGCAATAATAATAGCAGCGTCTTGGTACTCGGCAAGATAATCATGCAATTGCAGAATTTCTTCTGCATAAATACGTGAGTTATTAAAATTAATCGCATGTACATTAATGATGATTAGTGGGGTGTTGTCAGCAAAAACATAGTGATTGGCAAGACTTGATTTGTGTGTTTTAAATAGAACTTCCGTTTTTTTGGACAAGATTTGCTGTGCTTGATGACTCATAATACTGCTTGCAGTCATCACACCATAGGCATGTGATTTAAGTTGTAAATTAGGTGCAAAATGCAAACAAAAGCCATCTAATGGAAAGCTTGCGCTATCACTATGTTTTGCTTCTTGTAAGCAATAAAAGTGAAGGTTATATGCTTGCTGTAAGCTTTTGATAAAATGTTGAAACTCAGCAGGATCCTTATGATTGATCTTGTAGATATTCCAACTCAAGATGTTAAAAAAATCAGGCGTAAATGAGGATTTAACCTGACTCTCACAGCTTAGCGTAATTAGTGATGGCTTAAACATAACTATAATAAAGGTGATAAAACTTTAACCATACTTTCTCCTAACTTACGTGCTTTTGATGGTGCTGGCAATCTCTTGTCAGCATCTTTTAAAAACTCACTCATCCATTGATCAATTTGTTTGATAATGGGGGCTTCATAAGCATAGGTCACTACTTCATAATTCAAAAATAAGCTTCTATTGTCGAGGTTGACGGAACCAAGCATAACTGCTTTATCATCGAATAAAACGGCTTTTGCATGGATCATTTTCTTGTCAAATAGCGCGATTTCAATGCCGGTTTTAGCAAGTTGGCGCATAAAGTTACTACGCGCTAAATCAGCAATTAAGTGGTTGGAAACTTTAGGCGTGATCAGCTTGACATCAACGCCACGATGATAAGCAATTTGTAGTGCTTCCAGCAATGAGTCAGATGGTACAAAATAAGGGGTTACAATCCAGATTCGTGTTTGTGCGGCATAAATGCCGGCAATAAGTGAGTCATATAAGGCATCATTAGGGATATCAGGTCCTGAAGGGGCGATTTGAATTAAGTTTTGCCCATAGTTTTTTTTCAAACAAACCTCTCTCATTTGATCAAGATGCTCTTTTGCTGAATACTCCCAATCAGAAGCAAAGATGTTGTGAAAATGGCAAACTGCATGCCCTTGTATTTTAAACAAGATGTCATCCCAGCGCTTATTGCAAGCAGTGGGTCCCATATATTCATCGCCTAAATTCATTCCTCCGGTGAGCACAGTATGATTGTCAAATAGATAAATTTTTCGATGGTTTCTAAAGTTAATATAATTACGAAAAGGCATTTGAATAATTGGCATGAAGAAACACACTTTGCCTCCAGCTTTGCGCAAGCGTTTAAAAATTCGCTGATTGAAATACACGCGATAGGAGCCTAGAGAGTCGATTAAGAGCTTCACTGTGACTCCTTGTTTGGCTTTTTCAGTCAATGCGGCAAGAAGTCTTAAGGTTACATGATCATTTTGAAAAACATAGGTACTAATGTAGATGCTTGTTTTGGCTTTATGAATTTGATTAATGAGTACCTCATAGGCATGAATACCGTCAAGATAAAGTTCAAAGTGATTATTGCTTGTAGGTGCTGGAATATCCTGATTAATCAGTACGGTACGAATAGGGTGTGGGTTATAAGTGTCGACATGATCAATTTTACGTAAATTAAATTCATGTTTATGACGTTTGCGCTTACGTTTGCGAATGCCAAAAATGAAATAAAATGGCACGGCAACATAGGGTATTAAAATAATCGCAAGAAGCCATGCCATCATGCTAGTTGGTTTTTGTTTTTCTGCAACCATACGCACGACAACGATTAAAATTAAAATTTCACATATTATTAAAAATGTATGTAACTCAATAAGGTTAAATAGACTCATTTATTTCCTTCTATCCTTAGATGAGGTTTAGCAAGTTCTATAACAATAATAGCATGGCTTTGATAAATGGACAGTGTCAAAGTTTGATAAAATTACAAGTATTTTGAATCGCTAGTTTTCTTTACGTTTTTTTTATTTTTTATGCTACCATGCCGAGAATTTAGGAATCTTTTATTGTGGCTAAGGGGTGAACGATGATTGTTGAAAACGAAAATGAAAATGCGACAGATCAAGAAGTTTTGTCGCGCCTACGTTGGGCGGCAAGAAGAGGCATGCTCGAATTAGACCTTATTCTTTTGCCATATATCGAATGTGCTTACTTAACAGCATCTCAAGCTGAAAAAGAAGCATTTCATGCATTGCTTAGATGTGAAGATCAGGATCTTTTTAACTGGTTTATTAAAGCAAAACCGGCAGACGAGACCCATCAAATGATGATTGATAAGGTTTTAACCGTTAAAAAACAAACAGCGCAACAGAAAGCAAGTAATATAAATTTCCCTTCTCAGGAATTAACGATGATTTTAGATAGAAATAATAAGTTTGATCAATCCAGTTTGATGCAAGAGATATCAAAGCACTGGTTGTGTGATGAACAAATGATTGTAGAGAAGCTCGCCAAGCAAGCAGCACTCAAAGATAAAGAGCGTTTATCTGTGCAGGATATTGCTAGCGGTTTGGTAGCCAGTGTACGTGAAACGCGTTTAAGTAAGAGCGGACTAGATGCCTTCATGACCAAGTATGATCTCTCAAGTGATGAAGGGATTGTATTGATGTGTCTAGCAGAAGCCTTATTGCGTATTCCAGATAAGCATACGGCAGATAAGCTCATTAAAGATAAATTAACGAGTGCTAATTGGCATGAGCATGTTGGTGATAGTGAGTACCTGTTTGTTAATGCCGCAACTTGGTGTTTGATGTTGACAGGTAAGATATTAAAGCCAGGTCAATATCAAAATAAATTTAAAGGCGTGTTAAAAGGCTTCTTAGATAAGCGCTCACGCCCTGTTGTGCGTCGCGCGGTGATGCATGCAATGAAAGTGCTTGGTCAGCAATACGTGATGGGTGAGACGATTGATAAAGCTTTAAAACGCGCCCAAGAAAAAGAAGCGATGGGCTTTACTTACTCGTATGACATGTTGGGTGAAGCGGCAACTACTAAAGCGGACGCTGAATATTACTATAATGAATATCGTCAGGCGATTGATGCCATAGGATTTGCAGCAACAAAAAACAGTGTACGCACTAACCCTGGGATTTCAGTTAAATTATCTGCTTTACATCCACGTTATGAAGTGGCGCAAGCAGATCGTGTGCATGCTGAGATGTACCCTAAATTATTAAAATTAGTTGAGCTAGCACAACGCTATAATATTGGTCTAAATATCGATGCCGAAGAGACAGAACGCTTAGAGTTGTCACTTGAATTGGTGAGTCGTTTAGCACATGAGACGTCTTTGCAAGGCTTTGAAGGCATTGGTATCGTTGTTCAGGCGTATCAAAAACGTGCTAGCTTTGTACTTGATTATCTAATTGATTTGGCCAAGCGCACGGGACATAGATTCATGATCCGCTTAGTCAAAGGGGCATATTGGGACTCTGAGATTAAGCATGCTCAAGTTGAAGGGCTAGAGGGTTATCCGGTATTTACTCAAAAATGTTATACTGATGTTTCTTATCAAGCGTGCATTAAAAAGCTCTTTGCCAATAGCAAACATATTTACCCACAGTTTGCGACGCATAATGCCTATACGACAGCGCTAGTGATGCAGTTAGCAGGAGATTATCGTGATTATGAATTTCAATGTTTGCACGGTATGGGTGATGCGCTTTATGATCATGTTGTTGGTGAAGATAATTTTAATATTCCTTGTCGTATTTACGCACCTGTGGGCACATATAAACATTTACTACCTTACTTGGTCAGGCGACTATTAGAAAACGGTGCCAATTCATCATTTGTCCATCGCATTGTTGATGAACAAACGCCCATTGAGAGCTTGGTTGAAGATCCTGTGGAGAAAGCGACACGTTTAGGTTTTATGCCTCACCCACAAATTGCTTTACCTGTGAATATGTTTGGAGAAGAGAGAATGAATTCAAAAAGTTATAATTTAAATGATACGCGTACTTTGGAAAAATTGGCTTTGCAAATGAGTCAATTTGATCGTGATGATTATATTGCTAAACCTTTAATTAAAGGTGTTGATACATCAAAACTTACTGCGGAAAATATTTTTAATCCGGCAAATAATCAAATATTTGGCAAAGTTTATAATGCCGATAAGATAATGGCTGAAAAAGCGATGGAAGTTGCGCATACTGCATTTGACGCTTGGAGCCTAGTTGAAGCTGAAAAACGTGCGGATGCTTTGGATAAGTGTGCGGATTTGTTAGAAGAAAATATGCCAAAATTTATGGCGATTGCTGTGCGTGAAGCAGGTAAAACATTGGCAAATGCGGTTAATGAAATTCGTGAGGCCGTTGATTTTTGTCGTTATTATGCTGCACAAGCGCGTGCTGAATTTGCCTCACCTAAAACTTTACCAGGTCCTACAGGGGAGCTTAATCAAATTAGCCTACATGGTCGTGGTGCTGTGGTTTGTATCAGTCCGTGGAATTTTCCTTTAGCGATTTTCTTAGGTGAGGTAACAGCCGCCTTGGCTGCGGGTAACACGGTAGTTGCAAAACCTGCTGAGCAAACACCAATTATTGCTTATGAAGCGATTAAATTACTGCATCAAGCAGGTATTCCTGAGGGTGTATTGCAATTTGTACCAGGTACAGGAGAAGACGTTGGTAGTACATTAACGCAAGATCCACGTGTTGCAGGTGTGATCTTCACAGGGTCTACTGAGGTAGCCAAAACCATTCAACAAACACTATCAGCCAAAGAGGGTGCGATTGTACCATTTATCGCTGAAACTGGTGGGCAAAATGTGATGGTTGTTGACTCATCATCTTTGCCTGAGCAGGTAGTGCGTGATGTGGTTTCATCCGCGTTTGATAGCGCGGGGCAACGTTGTTCAGCATTGAGAGTATTGTATCTACAAGAAGATGTTGCTGATAATGTTATCACTATGTTGAAAGGGGCAATGGATGAGTTAAAGGTACATGATCCAGCGTTTATTGAAACCGATGTCGGTCCTGTGATCGATCAGGAAGCGCAAGCTAACTTAAAAGCACATATCGATAACATGCGCCAATCAGCAAAGCTTGTGCATGAGGTTAGCGAGGATAAAGCACTTGAGAAAGGAAATTATATTTACCCTGTGGTATTTGAGATCGATAGTATCCATGCGCTTAAGCGTGAAGTATTTGGTCCGGTGCTTCATATTGTGCGCTTTAAAGCAAGCGAGCTTGAAAAGGTTGTTAAAGACATTAACTCAACTGGTTATGGTCTAACCTTTGGTGTGCATAGTCGCATTCAAGAAACCGTTAATTTCTTTAAAAAGCATATTCGCGTTGGTAATATTTATGTTAATCGCAATATTGTTGGTGCGGTTGTTGGGGTGCAACCTTTTGGTGGTCAAGGTCTATCAGGTACAGGGCCAAAAGCAGGGGGACCTTTTTACTTGCATCGTTTAGCTGTTGAGCGCACGATTAGTATTGATACGACCGCATCAGGCGGTAATGCGTCTTTAATGAGCTTAGAGCAATAAGGATAACGTTTTATATGACTGACTTAGAGCATCAACTGCGTGAGGACCTCGTGGCAAGTCACCATATTGTCTACCACTATGGTTGGGATGATTTATTGGCAACGCATTTAAGTGCACGTATGGTCGAATCAAACGAGGTTTTAATTACCCCGCATAATGTCCCCTTTGAAGAAGTTACTGCAGAAAATCTGGTTAAAGTTGATCTAAATGGTCAGATTTTATCACAAAATGGCTATACGGTCATGCCGCAAGCTTTTAATATTCATGCCGAAATTTATAAAGCAAGTAGCAGTATTCATAGTGCGATGCATACCCATAGTACCTATGGCGTTGCGGTTTCTTCATTACAAAGTGGTTTGTTGTTTTGTCATCAGCAAGCATTACGCTTTTATAATGATGTTGCTTATCATGATTACAATGGCTTAGCGTTAGCAAATGAAGGGCATGAAATCGTTCAAAGTTTGAAGGATAAAAAGGTTATGATTTTACGTAATCATGGTCTATTAACGACGGGTAAAAGTATAGCGGAAGCTGTTTATTTATTATATTACCTAGAAAAAGTGTGTGAGCTGCAAATTAAACTACAAAGTGTTAACGCTTCATTGATTGCATTAGATGAAGCAATATGCGCAAAAACCAAGACCCAATTCGATCGTATTTTGACACCAGAAAAAGAATTTGAGGTGCTCAAACGTCGAGTCAATTATTTATTGAAGTCTGATATTTAATAAAATATATCAAACTTTAGCAAATTCGATACATTTTGAGTCGGTTCAGTTAATTAATCTTTAGAATTTTGATAGACTCGTCGCGCTACAAGATAAAAAGGTTATGAATCGAATGACAAAGCAAGCAAGCACAGAGAAAACGGTTGCAGTCACAACCCTAGGTGCAGCACTGGAGTGGTTTGAATTTAGTTTATATGGTTATTTAGCAACTTATTTAAGTATCTTATTTTTCCCAGATGAAAATAGAACCGTTGGTTTGATTACCGTGTTTGGCATTTTTGCTGCCAGTTATTTTATGCGACCACTGGGTGGCTTTGTATTAGGCTCTATTGGTGATAGGTTAGGGCGACGTTATGCGATCACGCTTAGCATTGGGCTTATGTCTATTCCAATGTTTATTATGACCATTATGCCAACATACAATAGCTTTGGTATTTGGGCGGTGGTGATTTTAATTTTAGCGCGTATGCTGCAAGGTTTCTCGGTAGGTGGCGAATATACTGGTGTTTTGATCATGTTGGCTGAAAGTGCGCCCAAAAAATATCGTGGGTTTGCAACGGCTTTAGCGGCGATGTCGTCTCAGGTAGGTACGATCCTAAGTGCCGTAGTTGTTGGTGTATTAGCCACGGTTTTTAGTAAAGCACAAATGCTTGAGTACGGTTGGCGTGTGGCATTCTTTATTGGATTTATTTTTGCGTTAACCTCGATGTTCCTGCAGCATTCAGTGCGTGAGTCGCCTTTTATTAGATGACAATTAGCTTTACCGGTCACGACAACTAGAATTGCCGGTCAAATCATGTAGGCTATTCCTTAATCAA
>NZ_JBQAJM010000077.1:0-1474 GCF_052030685.1 Cysteiniphilum sp. 19S12-1 | reverse complement strand
GTTTGAGGGGCGTTAAATTGCAAAAAAAGTTTGATTTGAATACTTAATAATCAAAAATTTACCAACTTGGGTATAGTCAGGTAAATAAGGTAGTTTCACAAACATTAGATAAAAATTTCTTTTCATCAAAAAACCTAGATCATACCTTTGTTTATTGTTCCAATGATCATGATGAAATTATAACAACTTTCTCAAAATTAGGATTCCAATTTGCTTATAATCAAGGGTATGTTTCAGGTAGATGGATGAAAGATCATCATGGTAAAGATATCTTTGCAACAACTGTATCACCTGATGAGTTGAGAACACAATGTGCATATTTATTGGAACTCAAACGTGAAGCAGGAAGTAGTCACGTTGAGAATAGAGAATATATGACAGATTTAGGTGCAGACAATTATCGACATAAATGGGCTCAACAAAATTCTGACAAAATCAAGGTACAAGCGGTGAGTAATTTTGGAAAAAAATATGACTTCGTTTTTTATCAATTTATGGATGATGCTCATCATGAGGCAAAATCTGTTAATGGGGCTGGGGCTATGCTTAAAAAGGAACAATTTAAGCAAGACATGTTAGATCGCACATATCAAATGGCTGGTTCAGGAGTGGCAAGTAGGTATGTACTAGGTCCGATTCAATTTAATCAGTCCGCATATGGGATGAGAGATTTCGATGATTACATACATGACAAATTACAATTCAGTGGTTTTGATAGGTTAAATGATGCTGAAGTCATTGGAGATCTTGATCTAGATGTTAATGATAGTTACTGGAATACTGGACTTATGTTAGCTAACAGTGCTTGGGGTGGAGTGTGTGATGTAACTTCCCGAACTTTTTATTGTCTAGACAAGTTAGGTGAGGCATTAATAAGCTATGAAGAAGCATATGATAATGAGCTAGCTCACAGTGAAATGTATGGGGTTTTATAACAAGCAGTTTAGATGAACTTTAAAAATGTTATTACAAAATTATGTATTCTAGGTTGAGTTATAGTATCTAGGAAAGTTAAAAAATTTTGAAACAGTTTTATAGTATAACTATATCGCGTTTACAACGCAGATTTTGAAAGGTTTCATTTAAAACTAACCTTTATTATTTTTTCATCCTTGAAAATAGAAGAGGGTGAGAAAAAATAGAGAGTTTACTTTTAAACCGTAGATTAAAAGCAATAAATATGAGGATTAAATTATGTTGAAAATAAAAAAAATATGCATATTCGCATCTATTATCGGCGCTACTTTATTAGGTGCTGTTGAATATTCTGCGGCTGTAATTGTGTACCAAGATAAGTCCAACAATTGGACGAGGCTTATCAGTCAAGCTGTCATGGCTTCTTCAGGTGCTTATAATAATCCAAATTTGTCTGACAGACAAATAATGGAGGACGAGACCTCACGGCTGTCCCATCTAAAATATGTTGACTTTTGCTAAATTTATCTTTGAAGTTGTTAGCAAAGGAATCTACTGT
>NZ_JBQAJM010000076.1:0-1481 GCF_052030685.1 Cysteiniphilum sp. 19S12-1 | reverse complement strand
CTGAAGTTTAGAGTTTCAGATTAATTTTTTATTGTGTCTGGCTATTTTTAATCGACTTATGGCATTGTGATTGGCAGGCTATAAGTGCAAACAAAACAACAAGCCAATCACATGGAAGATTATAACGATAAACCAGCAAGATTTGTAAGCGAGTTCATTAATTTTTTAACAAAAGCACTACCGATTAGATCAATTCCGACTTTTATTGAACTACTCGTAGGCTGTATGCTGAGCTCACAAGGCTTTGTTAGTGAGGCATACCTTGCCTCAGGATGTGTTAAACACTGGGGAAGCTATTATAAATGGATAGAGAAAGGTCAATGGTCATGGGTGAACTTATCAAGACGGCTGATTCGCTTTATTTTGCAGCATTTTCCAGCACGTTGGCGTTTTTGGGTAATTGATGATACCTTGGTTTTGCGCTTATCAACCAAAGCCCCTTCAAGTCAAACGCATTATGATCATAGTCATAAAGGGAATCGCCCTAATTATGTTCGAGGACAGTGTTGGGTTGTATTAGGCTGTGTAGTTGGTGGATTATCAAGACTTATTGGCATACCTGTTTTAGCACGCCTAAGCAAAGTCTCTGGCAATACAAATAAGCTGGATATTGCATGCACATTGATTAGAGCCGTATCTTCATTTTTATGTAAACAAGATGTGCTGCTATTGGATTGTTGGTATATGAAAGCAAAAGTCATACTCTATGCGCTTCAACATGACCTGATCGTCATCGGTCAAGCGCGAATTGATACCGCATTATATTTTGTGCCAGTTAAAGAAGCTAAGCGGCGTGGACGTCCGCGTAAGTATGGGGCTAAAATTGAGCGTGGCGATATACAAACCATGAGAAAACAGTATATTACGGCAAGACTATATGGTCGTAAGCAACGGTTGAGATATTGTGAAATAACAGCAGTTGCTAGATTTCTAAATGGTCGAATTGTTAAAGCTGTTTGGTGTGAGTTTGAACTAGCAGATGGTGTGTGGTCAAAACCACGTCTACTGTTATGTAGTCATGCTGAAGTCAGTGGTGTTGATGTCATTTTAGGCTATGCCCGACGCTACTATATTGAGCCTGTCTTTGACGATGTGAAGAACAGGTGGGGTTGGAAAAATGCTTGGCAACAAACCAGGCAAGTATTACATCGTTGGACGCATTTGATCTTTGCAGCCTATGCGCTACCCAAATTACTTATTTTAAAGCTTGCTGAATGGAAGTTTGATCTTAATGCTATTCCTTGGAGGCAGAATCAGCCGATGACGGCTGGGTTAGTACGAATATGGCTTTGGCGTATTTTTTCGCAGTTTGAAATTCGGGCTGCATGGTGTGCAAAAGCAAGAAAATTCACTATCCCAATTCTGCAGGCAAACCGTGGTAGACATAGAAAAGTAGATAAAGCTGCTTAAAAGCTCAATTGCATGAGCTAGCAATTAGATCGACTGATTCATAATTCAATGTTTAAAACTCTAAACTTCAG
>NZ_JBQAJM010000075.1:0-1512 GCF_052030685.1 Cysteiniphilum sp. 19S12-1 | reverse complement strand
TGCCTTAACGCACCTTTATGTATGGCGAAAAGCCTTATATCGTATACGTTTCAGAATTTTTGCTTACCAAGTTGGGAATAAACGCAAAAGCAATATGATTTGATGCCGCAAATAACAAAATACCAAACGTACTAGTGAGCAATGATACCGTACTGACATTACGACAACCAAAACGATCAAGAAGCAATCCAGCAAATGGCTGAACAAACAGGACACAATACAGAAAAACTGCCGATAAAAAACCCATTTGTGCCGAGTTAATACCAAAATGCAGTTTGATATCACCTGCAATCAAGCTTGGAAAGACCAATGCAATATACTTATAAAATAATAAAAATGAGCTAAGAACAATGACAATCCAAGCATAGCCTTTGATATTTTTTATTGACATATATTTTTCTGTTTCTTCTTTTTTAGACATAAGTCGTCATATTAACAGTCCTTTTTTGGCAAAAGAAGTATATTTTTATGTTGAGATGTCTCTCTTTTTAGAAAGTTATAGGCTAAGCTAAGGGTAGGATGATAAGAAACTAAGGCAATAAAGACCTCTATGAAGAAAATAATATCAATATTGGGTTTAGCTTTATGTGCAAGCTCAGTTACCAGTTACGCTTATGAAACATTGTCTTATGGTTTTGTTGATGTCAATGGTGGTTATGCCAATAGCCCAAGTTCACTTGATTGGAATCAATTCTCCCTACCCAATCATACAACAGCCAGTAATGGCCAAAGCTCCAACGCCTTTGGCGCGAGTGTACTTGCCGGACTTGGTGCTGATCTAGGTTATCACCTATCACTAGAGACAATGCTTGGCATTGGCTTTACTAGCACCTTGTATGACAGTAGCGCTACGACCACTAACACACTGACATCAGCAACCGCGCATGGCAGTTTTAAGATTGAACGCTCACTATATGTGCCGATATTGGTGGGTTTAAAATATCAGCCGTTTAGTCGTTTAAGCTTCTCAGCTGCAGGGGGAGCAGCATTTTTAAATCAAACTTACAAAGCCAATTTAAGTGGTTTTAGCACACCCATTGCCAGTGACGGGACACTATCTGGGTTTCAACCTGCCATGCGCTTAGCCATCGATGTTCAATTAACGAGAAGCTTAAGCCTATCAACAAGTTATTTACGTTCCTTTGGTAATGCGACAATTGATAATGACAATTCCAAACCATTACCTATTCAAACATTTAGCCTTGGTTTGCGCTATCAATTCCCTATGGGTGAGGCACTTGCTAAGCAACGTATTTATGGCACTCCATCAGATTAGTTAATACCATATCTCCTTGTTCTTTCTACCGCAAACGTATCTATTGTTTAAATCAACTTAACCTGTGTCAATATTTCTAGATATTGTTAATTTGAAGCATTGCACATACAATTCTGAGCAAATCATACTCAGGGCATTATTATGAAAACTTATAAAATCGCTATACCCAACTTGGTAAGCAAAAATTCTGAAACGTATACGATATAAGGCTTTTCGCCATACATAAAGGTGCGTTA
>NZ_JBQAJM010000074.1:0-1615 GCF_052030685.1 Cysteiniphilum sp. 19S12-1 | reverse complement strand
AAAATTACATCACTGAGCTAAAAGCCCAACCCCAAGTCAAAGAGATATTAACACTCGGTTTAGCTTTTAATCGCAATAACGTCGTTGTCAAAAATCATTATGTAATGAGTCAAGAATAAGTTGCGTCAGCTAGTACCTCTCCCCTTGCGGGAGAGGTCGTGCAGCTTAAGCTGCACGGGTGAGGGGAGTACAGGGATGATTGATTTAACGTCGTTGCAAAGCCTATATTCACAAGCTACTTCTTAACTGAAGTTAGTGCCATTAGGCTAAAACCCCATTGTCAATTTTCTTTGAGAAGATTACCATAGAGATCGTTTGATTTGACCTAGTAATGAATCAAGAATAGATTGCGACAGTTAGCACCTCTCCCCTTGCGGGATTGCTCGTGCAGCTTAAGCTGCACGGGTGAGGGGAGTAATTAAAACTCAACTTATTTTTGAATTATTACTAAGTGCAATTAATTATCTAATTGTGGTATGTTATGACAAGAAAAAAAGAAACAGCAAAAAAAATTTATATTGGTTCATCCAACTTTGCAAAAATCATTCTTGATAATGCTTTATTTGTCGATAAATCTCTTTTTATCAAAGAGATTATTGACGATGGTAGTGATGTGATACTGATCACCCGCCCAAGACGCTTTGGTAAAACACTCAATATGTCGATGTTGCATCACTTCTTTGCGGATAAGATTGACTTCACCGACACACAGGGCTTATTCGATCACTTAGCAATTGCCAAAGCAGACAATGGTGCCTATGTAAAGGCACATCAAGGCAAGTATCCGGTGATTTTTGTCAGCTTTAAAGACATTAAGGCACGTAATTGTCAGACTGCACTTGAGCAACTGTCACTTTTAATTCAAGAGACATTTAGACAGAATCGCCACCTGTTGCAATCTAATGAGTTGGATGAGTTGGATAAAATTAAACTCAAAAATTACATGCAGACGGACGTTTTTAGTAGCTCACAAATTGATGTCAGTTTACGTTTTTTAAGTCATATGCTATACATGCACCACCAACAGCGCGTGGTGATCTTATTAGATGAATATGACACCCCTTTAAATGCAGCTTATGTTGAGAACTATATCGAGGACTTAACGCCTTTGATGCGTAATCTAATGAGCAACACCTTTAAAGATAATAATGCATTACATAAGGGTGTGATGACTGGGATTTTGCGTGTATCTAAAGACAGCATGCTTTCAGGACTCAATAATCTGCAGGTTTACACACTCCTTGATGCTAAATATCGCCAGTATTTTGGTTTTACCAATGACGAATTAGATGCGCTATACAGCATACAAAATATGGACAATGACAAAATCAATGCCCAAAAATGGTATAACGGCTACAATTTCGCAGGACTAGAAATCTATAATCCATGGTCAATATTGAATTGTTTAAAGAATGATGGACAGTTTGATGACTACTGGATACATACCTCCAATAATCAAATGATTGAAGACTTGTTATTAAAGTTTCGGCAAGACGTACATCCGGCATTAACTCAACTAATGGAAGGTGAAAATGCTAACGTCATTATCGATCGCCATGTCACCTATGATACCTTATCCTATCAAAGCAGCAGCTTATGGAGCTTGTTGTTGTTT
>NZ_JBQAJM010000073.1:0-1719 GCF_052030685.1 Cysteiniphilum sp. 19S12-1 | reverse complement strand
GCTGTGGTTTGATGATAAACCGGACGCATCCCTAAGTCACTTTTTAATATTCTAAAGGCGGCTTCAATGTCATTGAGCGTGCGATAAGTTTGCCATATTTGTTGATTATTTAAATGCGTTTGGTTGGTACGAATGCAGTAAATTCCTTTGTTTTTATTCGCTTTAGTTTCTTTGTCATGCCACGTCAATGATAAGGCATTTTCTTTGTTCGTATCTGCTGTGAGCTCGAGCTCAAAATGACTTGCTACTTTGCTGTATTTTTCTTTTAACCTACCCAGTTTCTCGCAGACTTTATCATATTTCTTTGTGCAGCCTTTTTTACTTAACCCCGCTTTTACCTTTTCTAATTCTTCAATAAAGCGTTGTTTAAATTTATCATACATCGCACTGCCTTTGCTCTCCATCCCCTGCGAATGGCAATACAATTCCACTTCGCTGCCTTCTAATGGCTTAACTAAATAGGTGGTGACCTGATTATCCGGATCTTCTTTGACAACAACGCCTGAAACATCCTCTGGTAAGGTCAAATTACGTTTACGTGATATCACCAAATACTTGTAACCATGCTCTGTCAACCATTGGATATTATCCTCTGTAGCAATACCTGCATCCATCACCACAATAGCGTCCTTACTACAAGGTTTAACCATTTCCTCTAATGTTTTAGGTTCAGAAACATTCCCCTTAAACAACTGACTCTTTTTGATAAATCCAGAACCATCCAACACTAATGCTAAAGTCACCAGCATACAATCACTGCGCTTTTCTTTTGAACGTCCTAAAGCACCTAGCTCATTATCCAATGATTGACCTTCAAAATAGGTGTTGGTTAAATCATAAAGCGTCACAATTTCCTCAAACTCAAACCATGTCTTCTCTCTTTGGTATAAGGCTTCTTCAATGGCATCTTTAGACTTTAACAGCACATCTGAGATACGATACAGACGATTCTTATGTAATGTGCTGAAATCGGTTTGTAGCACCTCATCTAGTGCACTTTTAGTTTTTAAAACTTCACAAGTCCTCACCTCGCTCGCAGGGTATAATGTGCGTGCTAGAATCGTTGCCAGTGCATCTTGGCATTCGCTATTGGATAAACCACATGCGCTTAGAATCTGTGGCAAATTCAGATCTTGTGCTGCCTTGTGGACAAGGCTTTCGGCACCAATGTTTTTAATGTCAGAGGATTCAACAGAAGAAATATCCACTTGCTCATAGTGTGATTCTACAGGTGAGGTATTAAATAGTGCTTCACCATGTTTTTTAATGACAAGAGCGCTTAGACGACGTGCTTCTGCTTCGATATGATCATCAACATTCAATAGAGCGTGCTCAGCGCCATGCAATAAGTCTTTGATGCGATCAGTCAATAATGCCCATTCTGATTCATCAATAGTGGTATAGCTGCTGCCTAGATTTAAGAGTGTGATTTGGCGTACCTTGCCATTTGCCATGCGCATTGTTTCAACTAGACGATAACTGTAATAGGTGACATCAGCGATAGTGCGTGTTTTTGTTTTGCGTATGTACATAAATCATGCAGTGCTATTTTGTGTTGAATTGACTCTACCAGAGTTTGTAGGCATAAGCAATAGCAAATACAAATATTATGGCACTACAAAAGTGGTTTTGGCATAAAATGAACGTAGGAATGAGGGTTTGAGGGGCGTTAAATTGCAAAAAAAGTTTGATTTGAATACTTAATAATCAAAAATTTAC
>NZ_JBQAJM010000072.1:0-1781 GCF_052030685.1 Cysteiniphilum sp. 19S12-1 | reverse complement strand
AGCCCCAAGCAATACAGGTACTGGTGATAATAACCAACCGTCGAGTGATTCTAATGGAGCCCCAAGCAATACAGGTACTGGTGATAATAACCAACCGTCGAGTGATTCTAATGGAGCCCCAAGCAATACAGGTACTGGTGATAATAACCAACCGTCGAGTGATTCTAATGGAGCCCCAAGCAATACAGATAATGGTGATAATAACCAATAGCCAATAACCGTTAAGTATTCGCTATTTATACGAGAAGACATGAGATGAAATCAATTTAAGTTGCCAGAAAATACTAAAAAAGCCAAAGTTCTAAGTACCAGTAAATAGAGAATCTATCTTTTTCTGATACATTAAAATTCGGATTATAAATACTATTTTCGCTTAAAGTCGCTTAAATCGATTTAAAAAAACATAAAGTTTAGGTCATAGATCATGTTTTCTCTTAGATGTATAAAAAGCATATTAATGTGTTTGTTAATGGTATGCCTTGTCGGTTGTAATGCAGATTCAACTTTAGATTCGAGCTATCAAAATATAACGGTAAAACCAGGCAATAAGTACTTAAAGCGTGGAGATCAAGTCAAGCATGCTATTCAACTGACGGGCTTTAAGGTTTCTTCACAAAGCAGTAATTATTCAGATCATTGGGATTATAAGTGTGTTATCAATCATCATGATATTTCAAAAAGTACAAACTATAACGGTATTAATTGCCACAAAGAAGGAATATATTTAAAAATTTCTTATCAAGCAGATTTAACAGAAGATCAATATCTAACAGTCACTATTACTTCACAAAAATCACAGGATCAAATTGTTTTACACCATGTGCTATTAGCGGATAAACCGCATGACTATATTCTAAAAGCTAAGAGCTTCAACAGCGATCAAACAGCACATAAATACTTCTATATCATTGATCCACAACAAAGTACTATTAAAACACATATTAATAATTACTGTCATGATTTAGCATCTTATCAACAAGAATTAAAATTATGTTTAAGTGATTATGGTAAAAATGTGATGGTGATGCTTTATGCTGTTTTACAGGCGATGAGCAGTCAGCAACAAGGAGATAGAGCATCCTACATTCAAGTAAAGATCAATCAACTCTTATCAAATTATTATCTTGAGCATCAGATTAATAGTGAAGAAGCGGCTTTAATGGTGTTGGTTGGGTTGCTTAAGCATCTAAATATTGGTGTAAAGTTTATTGATTTTTATACGCTTATGAAGCCGCTTAATTTAAATTTTTCAGCATCAGAGATATTTTATAAAAATGATATAAATAGTATTGATCGATCTAACAAAGCTTACGTAACGATTGCTAGAATTTATGCTAGCGATGCTTTGCAAAAAATGGTTTTCGCTCAACCATTGACTAAAAATAAAGCTAATGGCGCCATTACATTTGATCTGCATTATAGTATTGGCGAAAGCCATATAAATAGTGAGAGGGAAACAAGTACCAATAATCAAGAGTCATTAAATGCTGCTTCTCAGAGTCAAGGACAAGATTTAGACACTCAAAATCATGTATGCTGTCAAAAAACATTCAGTAATCAAGCAATCAGTTATATTTCAGGTAATGCAGTTAATAATTTAAATCTAAAAAATACAAGCCCAAAAAATACACTTTTAGAAGCTGTATCGATTAATAACAAATCAGCAGTTGGCAGTGATGATAAGGGTAATAAGGAAAATAAGGGAAATAAGGGAAATAAGGGAAATAAGGGAAATAAGGGAAATAAGGGAAATAAGGGAAATAAGGGAAATAAGGGAAATA
>NZ_JBQAJM010000071.1:0-1796 GCF_052030685.1 Cysteiniphilum sp. 19S12-1 | reverse complement strand
TCAAGCAAGTTATCAAATGTATTTAAAAATGAAACATGAATGTGAGAAATTTAAAAGTGCGTAACTTCAGTTAATAATGCGAAAATATTCGAGCAAAAACATGGCGGAAAGCTTGTTCAGTTTAAAGATATTACACAGCAAGTTGTGCAAAATTCAATTGATCTGATGCAAAGTGATCCACAACGATATGGTCCAATGATGCACAAAAAACATAAAAATAATTAGTAAAAGACAAAAAGTGTACAAGATGATTCTTGTTAACAGGTATGGGCTTTGTAGGAAATTTTACTATCTATTGCTCATAGCGCTTATGTTAAGTTTGTTATGTATTCATCGTATTTATGCTGACACATTTCACGTTGATAAAAGTGATGATAAGGGGCTAGAAATAGCACTTAAAAAAGCTCAAAATGGCGACGTAATTGTGCTTAATGGTGGGAAATATGAAGGCAACTTTACATTGACTAAATCAATTGATTTAGTTGGTAAAAATATGCCGATGATAAGTGCAATTGAGGATAAGCCAATTCTTAGCATTCACAATGCAACATTTAAAATACATGGTGTTGAATTTATCGGTAAACTCAATAGCAATACAAACAATAGCTGTATTGATGTTAAGGATGGTAGTATTACTTTTTTCAATAACGCACTTAGAGATTGCTCTGTTGGTATGGTACTGAAAAATACTTGGGACAATTGGATTAAAAACAATGTTTTTATTGCGGATGATAGATCAAATTTATCCTTAAGAGGAGAGGTTGTTAAAATACTATCAACACATGATAGCTCGATTGAAGATAATCTTTTAAGTTATGGCGGAGATGCCATTTATATCGAAGATTCTTACAATGTTCATCTGAATAATAACACGATTCACCATGCACGCTTTGGTTTCCATGTAATGAATAGTCAAAATCTTACTATAGACAACAATGCCGTTTATAATGCTTCGGTTGCGATGAATTTAATGTATTCAAAACGTTTAATGATAAAAAACAACATCGCTAAGCATAACAATATACATGGATATGTGTTGCGTGAAATTAGTCAGTCAACCTTTTTTGATAATCTTGCGGATACAAACGAAGATGGGATTGTGTTAAGTGCAAGTCATGATAATGTGATTCATAATAATGAGATCATCAATAATACTTATGGTGCAATCATAAGCTTCGGCAGTGTTAATAATCGTGTCTATAACAATAATTTTATTAATAATCGCTTAGAGGTCAAATATGGTAATTTTAAAAATACTTATTGGGGCTATAAAGGGCGTGGTAATTATTGGTCAAGTTATCGCTGTTATGGTAATTGTCGTGGCGCAACAGGCCCAAGTCCTTATTATGTTAATAATTTAGCGCAATGGCTTAGTTTTTCTTACCCTATTTTGCATGTGATATTTGATAGCCCTATTATGAAAGTTTTACAAGGTATTGAAAATATGTTCCCAGTATTACAAAGTAACTCACTTATCGATAAGTATCCACTAACCAAACGAGTTTCTCGTGATGTGTAACGGATTAAAACTAGAAAATGTAAGCTTTGCTTATCATAGAAAACAAAGTATTTTGAAAGATGTTAGCTTAACTTTAAATTCAGGAAAAATCACAGCACTTGTTGGTGAAAATGGTTGTGGTAAAACGACATTAATTAAGCTGATTACAGGTGTTTTACCCCCTCAGTCAGGTGGTATTTTTTATGATGGTCAATGCTTAACTGAAGTTTAGAGTTTCAGAGTATTTTTTATTGTGTGGGGATTTTTAAATCGACTTATGGCATGGTGATTGGCAGGC
>NZ_JBQAJM010000070.1:0-1990 GCF_052030685.1 Cysteiniphilum sp. 19S12-1 | reverse complement strand
TAAGGAGCGCTGAAACTACGCATTCAGTGCGAGACAAAAACAGCAGTTAAGAGCCATATAAAGTTGGATGTAACACCCGTCTAGATGTTTATGATTATGCCTTTGGTCAGCCAATGAAAGCAACGCAGGATTATGTGTTATATGAATATGATCGCATGGTGATGTTAAGTGGGGAGAAAAAAGGTCAATGGTATGATCCCGTCAAAGACAAGTATCGCCAACCAGCAGATGCGTTCAGAGAAAACTTCCCGCAACAAAAAACGGGCATGAGTCACTTTGAAATGGCGGCTATTTTTGCGGGACTTAAAGTTGAGGAGATTAAAACCACTGAAATTTACGATCCACAAAAAGTTGCCGAGCAACGTGAAGCAGAAGCGGCAAAAACACGTGCTGCTGAAATTGCCAAAGCACAACAGCTATGGTCTGCAACTGTGCCATTAAAAGGCACGTTAGCAGAACGTTACTTAAAAGAACATCGTGCAATTCATCCAATACATACCATGCAAATGCGTTTCTTAGATAAGGGTGCGTGGACCTATGAAAAAGATGGACAAATGGTCACCAATAAACTACCTATGCTCGTTGTTCCTGTGTATGGCAAAGAGGGCTTAACGGGTGTACAGCGTATTTATTTAGATCCAAAAACAGCAGACAAGCCAAGCTTTATGGATAACCCTAAATTGACGTTAGGTGTTATTTCTGGCTCAGCAGGTTTTGTGAATATTGGTGCTGAGGATGAGAAAGGGCAAAAAAGGCAAAAAGGGCGGCTATATATTGCAGAGGGGCCAGAAACTGCCGCATCCATTGCAATGGCTGATCCAAAAGCCACCGTTTTAACGGCGTGTGGTTCCGCTGCCAATATTGGCAAAATGAAAGATATGATTGAGTATTTTAATCCTAGTGAAGTAATTATTGCAGGAGACAATGATGGTGTTGATTCAAAATCTTATGCCTTGACGTATGAGGCGCAAGCTGCATTAAAAGCGCAGGGCATCGATGTGCGAGTCATCTTGCCACAAAATATCGAGGGCTTCAAAAAGACCGACTGGAATGATGTCTTGGTGCATCAGCACGTTGATGATATTTCTGAGCAAATGGGATTAGATCGTCTGCATAAGCGTATTGATCAAACGCAATTGCAATTAAGTCAGGCAGCTCCGGGCATTTCGCAAGAAACCAAAGACGCGATGTCTATGTATGCCAAGCGCTATATGGCAAATCGTGACGAGTTTATCGATGGTGATGAGTATATCAATGACTGGTTGCGAGAGTATTCAGATGAAACGCTACAGGCACATAAATCTGATATACAGGCACTGGTTAAGTATGAGCTCGATTACCCTGGCGAGCGTACAGACTTTAATTTAACTGATGATAAAATTGAAGCTGTTATTGCCAAATCAGGTAGTCCAATGGCTTTGGCTAGTGTGGCAACAATGATAGATATTTATGCCAGACACCACAGAGATAAAGTCCAGGCGCAATCATCTAAAGGCAAAGGTCAATCACAATCTCATGATGAGGGTTATGATGTTGGTGAATGATGATCGATAGATGTAACTTTGATAAAAGTTGAGTAGCGGCATGTTCGCGGTTATGCCACAGGGCTCATTTTAGCCATTTATTGTTTGGTCAATTTTTCTCTTAGTCTTTGATTAATGTTTTTCATATTCTGTATTTCCTTTTGACATCAGTGTAGTACAAACGACTGAAATGTAGATTAGCTTTTTCATACATATCTTCAGAGTAAGGACTATTTAGTTTAATAGGTAAATAATTAATTTTAAAATCAGGATTAAGCAAACGCTCTTTTCTTATAACATGATCGTCAAGCTTAGTATATTTAAGTGGGTTAATGACCTTTTCTTTAATGGCATCATCCTTTAATTTGGAAAGGATAGTTACTTTTGATTTAGGCGGTCTCGTGCGATAAGAGATAATGTGTAAATATTTTCTGGAAGATTGGCTGAAAAGCCTTTAGATGTATGGA
>NZ_JBQAJM010000069.1:0-2018 GCF_052030685.1 Cysteiniphilum sp. 19S12-1 | reverse complement strand
ATGATCTAAGGATTTAAACTGAAGAGTTTGATCCTGGCTCAGATTGAACGCTGGTGGTATGCTTAACACATGCAAGTCGAACGGGTTCGGAAGACAGAATACAGATGACAGAGTACAGAGGTTTGAATGCAGCAAGCTGCATAAATGATTTAAATTTTAGTGATTTAGAATGATTTATCGCGGGAGCGATTCGACTACTATCTTGAGTCTTCTGTTATCTGTCTTCTGGCTAGTGGCGGACGGGTGAGTAACGCGTAGGAATCTGCCGTATAGTGGGGGACAACAGTTGGAAACGACTGCTAATACCGCATGACACCTTCGGGTCAAAGGTAGCACTTATGTGCTGTCGCTGTACGATGAGCCTGCGTTGGATTAGCTAGTTGGTTGGGTAAAGGCTGACCAAGGCGATGATCCATAGCTGTTCTGAGAGGAAGATCAGCCACACTGGGACTGAGACACGGCCCAGACTCCTACGGGAGGCAGCAGTGGGGAATATTGGACAATGGGGGCAACCCTGATCCAGCAATACCACGTGTGTGAAGAAGGCCTTAGGGTTGTAAAGCACTTTAGTTAGGGAGGAAGGTTGTTAGGTTAAGAGCTAGACAATTTGACGTTACCTAAAGAATAAGCACCGGCTAACTCCGTGCCAGCAGCCGCGGTAATACGGAGGGTGCGAGCGTTAATCGGAATTACTGGGCGTAAAGGGTTCGTAGGTGGTTAGATAAGTCAGATGTGAAAGCCCTGGGCTCAACCTGGGAACTGCATTTGATACTGTTTAACTAGAGTTTACTAGAGGATTGGGGAATTTCCGGTGTAGCGGTGAAATGCGTAGAGATCGGAAGGAACATCAATGGCGAAGGCAACAATCTGGGGTTAAACTGACACTGAGGGACGAAAGCGTGGGTAGCAAACAGGATTAGATACCCTGGTAGTCCACGCTGTAAACGATGAGTACTAGCTGTTGGATCTGGTGTAAAAGATTTAGTGGCGCAGCTAACGCGTTAAGTACTCCGCCTGGGGACTACGGCCGCAAGGTTAAAACTCAAAGGAATTGACGGGGACCCGCACAAGCGGTGGAGCATGTGGTTTAATTCGATGCAACGCGAAGAACCTTACCTGCCCTTGACATCCATAGAAGAATTCAGAGATGGATTTGTGCCTTCGGGAACTATGAGACAGGTGCTGCATGGCTGTCGTCAGCTCGTGTTGTGAAATGTTGGGTTAAGTCCCGCAACGAGCGCAACCCTTATTTTTAGTTGCCATCATTAAGTTGGGCACTCTAGAGAGACTGCCGCTGATAAGGCGGAGGAAGGTGGGGACGACGTCAAGTCATCATGGCCCTTACGGGCAGGGCTACACACGTGCTACAATGGGCATTACAGAGGGAGGCGAAGGTGCGAGCTGGAGCGAAACTCAGAAAGGTGTTCGTAGTCCGGATTGCTCTCTGCAACTCGAGAGCATGAAGTCGGAATCGCTAGTAATCGCGGATCAGAATGCCGCGGTGAATACGTTCCCGGGTCTTGTACACACCGCCCGTCACACCATGGGAGTGGGTTGCAAAAGAAGTAGATAGTCTAACCCTACCACTTTTATTATTTTGATATGTTGATGATTGTTAGTTGGCTGTTGAGATGGTAAAAGTGGTAGGGGGGACGTTTACCACTTTGTGATTCATGACTGGGGTGAAGTCGTAACAAGGTAGCCGTAGGGGAACCTGCGGCTGGATCACCTCCTTAAAGGTACGAAAGTACAAAAGATATAAGAAAGAGCGAGAAGTATTTAAGTGTTTACAATTGATGTTTTTTAGTCCGGAAGACAGAAGGCAGAAGACAGAAGACAGAAATTGAGTCAAGCGAGCTTGAAGGGTTAATATTTAAATTAATTCATCGCGAAGCGATTCGAATACTGTCCTTTGTTCTCAGTTTTCTGTTTTCAGGCATGGGTCTGTAGCTCAGCTGGTTAGAGCGCACCCCTGATAAGGGTGAGGTCGGTAGTTCAAGTCTACTCAGACCCACCAT